>NZ_JBFAMR010000005.1:0-206234 GCF_040656595.1 Actinoplanes sp. NPDC049802 | reverse complement strand
TTACGAAGGCGGCACCGTCATCAGCCTGCTACCCGCGCTCAAGGTAGCCTGAAGATCAACTCATCGACCCTGTCCGTCGAAACGGGTCAAGCCCAGAAGTACATGGCCTCGCGCCGGCACGACCGGTCCGAGGACACTCGCAAGCGGGCTTTCAGCTACCTGCGTGTGTCCTCGGCCGGGCAGGTCAACACCGACTACGACCCGGAAGGCATCTCTCTGCCGGCCCAGAGGTCGGCCATCCAGCGTCGTGCCGCCGAACTGGGCACGGAGATCGTCACCGAGTTCGTCGAGCCCGGCCGCTCCGCGACGACCGTCGACCGGCGACCGGTCTTCCAGGAGATGATGGCCCGGCTCAAAGCCGAAAAGGACATCGACTACGTGCTCGTCTACGCCCGCTCCCGGCTGCACCGCAACTCGATCGATGCGGCCATCACCAAGCGGGACCTGCGGAGCGCCGGCGTCACGCTCGTCTCGGTCATGGGCTACACCGAGGACTCGGCGATCGGCGACCTCGTCGCCACGGTGCTCGACGGCGTCAACGAGTACCAGTCCCGGGCCTCGGGAGCAGACATCGCGTACAAGATGGGTCAGAAGATCATGCGAGGTGGCTCGGTGGGGCGGGCACCGATTGGCTACCTCAATGTACGGGAGACGTTCGAGGGCCGGGAGGTCCGCACGGTTGCCGTCGACCCGGTGCGTGGCCCGCTGGTCCGGATGGCGTTCGAGCTGTACGCCACCGGAACGTACGGCTTCCATGCGTTGATCGCGGCCCTGACCGATGCGGGTCTGCGCACCAAGCCGACCAAGCGCTTCCCGGTCGGCACCCCGATCTCACTGAACTCGCTTGGCAACCTGCTTCGTGACGGGTACTACCTCGGCTTCGTCTCGCTCCGCGACGTCGAGTACCAGGGGCGACACGAACCACTGGTTACCCCGGAGGTCTTCGACCGCGTACAGCAGATGCTCGAAAGCCGCCGGGCCGGCGGCGTCCGGGAACGCACCCACAACCACTACCTCAAGGGCGTCGTCTGGTGTCACCGGTGCCGACGCCGGCTCATGATCATGCGAGGCAAGAGCCATACCGGCGATCTGCACTTCTACTACTTCTGCCGCGGACGGCAGCAGCACGCCTGCGACCTGCCTTACCTGCCGATCGCTCGGGTGGAGACGGCCGTCGTCGACAACTACGCGACGATCGCGCTGCCCGCCGACCTGCGCGACAACCTCACCGTCCGGGTCGGTGAGGTGCTGGCCCTGTCAGCCGGCATGAGCGCCGAGCTGCGTACCCGGGTGAAAGATCAGCTCGCCGCGCTCGACCGGCAGGAAGATCGCTTTCTGGACCTGATCGGTGATCCCGACTGGCCGCAGGACAAGATCGCGGCGCGTCTACGGAAGATCCGGGACGAGCGGGACCGGCTCGCCCGGCAACTCGACGACTCGGATGCTCCGCGGCTCGACGAGGCCGCCGATACGATGCTGTACCTGCTCGGCCTGCTCACCGACCCGCAGGAGCTGTACCGCCGTGCCGGGCAGCGCGGACGGCGCGCACTCAATCAGGCGTTCTTCGCCAAGGTCTACTGCGACGCCGACGAGGCCGGGCCGTACGTCGCGGCCGACGAACTGTCGGACCTGGTGTTGCCGCTGATCAGCGAGGCGAGAAACGAAAGCGGCGGCACCGATGGTGCCGCCGCTTCGAGCGAACTCTCTCCCGCTGTCGCGGGTTCAAGTAAGCCCTCTCTCGTGGAGGTGCCGGGAATCGAACCCGGGTCCTTCGTTGTTTTGTCAGGGCTTCTCCGAGCGCAGCTCACTATGTCCCTACTCGGCCCTCCGACTCACGTGAGCAAGTTCGGACGACGGGCCCAGTCGCTGATTGATCTCGCCGCACGGTCCCCGCGACCGGGACCGATTGGCCAGCCTCCTAGCTGATGCCGGTGGCTGGGACGGAGGCGCTCCCAGACCGACAGACCACGCTACTTGCCTCAGGCGGCGAGAGCGTACTGGTCAGCGTCAAACTTATCGTTGGCGCTTATAGTTTTCCGACGACCGATTCTCGAGACGACGTCGGCTTCCTCGGCTCGCTTCCCCTGTCTCCACGTACGAAGTCGAAACCAGTCACCCCCATGTCTGTGTCACAGCGTCGCAATCTTAGCTCACTCGGCAGCTGCCGCCACCGATGGCACAGGTGACCGGCTTCACCAGATCGTTCAGTTCCTTCTCGGCCTGGAAGCCGGCGCTGATCGAGGAGCCGGCGGCGAGCGACCGGCCGCGGATCGTGACGGTGTTGCCGCTGAGGCTGGCCGTGGAGTTCCAGGTGCCGCGCAGGTCGAGCCCGGCGCCGGAGGGGTAGGACAGGGTGACGGTCCACTCCCGCGCCGACGAGCCCTTGTTGGTGACCTTGACCGAGGCGATGAAGCCGTCGCGCCAGGACGCGGTGGTGGTGTAGGTGACGGACAGGTCCGCGGCGGCAGGCGGGGAACTGGCGCGCGACGGCGACGGGCTGGGGCTCCCGGTGCTCTTCGAGGGCGAGGGCCGGGCCGAGGCGGAAACCGACTGCGACGGCGACACCGAGGGCGAGGCCGAGGCCGAGGGGGACGCCGAGGCGGAGCGTGACGCGGACGGTGAAGGCGACGGCGTGGACGACGCCGTGGCCGACTCGGTCGCCGGAGTGGTGGCCGGCAGCGAGCCCGCGGCCGCCTGGAGATCAGCGGTCGGCTGGACGAGCAGCGGATCGTGCGCCTCGGTGGCGCCGCCTGAGCGGAACGCGATCCAGCCGACCAGGGCGACGAGGATCGCGGCCGCCAGTCCGAGGACGGATCGGGCCAGGATGAACTGACGTGCGGCATGCTTCGCCAACGGGCGGGTCTCCCTCTTCGGTAGCGGAAGATCAGCGACAGCGGATGATCAGCGGTAGATGATCAAATGGGCCTGGCCGGGCAGAATACTCCCTCAGTCCATGCCCTTCGCACGGCGGCCCATCGCCCGGTTGATCTCGCGCTGGGCGTCCCGCGAGGCCATGTCCTGACGCTTGTCGTAGCTCTTCTTGCCTCTTGCGACGCCGAGCTCGACCTTCGCGTACCCGTTCTGGAAATAGACCGAGAGCGGCACCAGGGTGACGCCGTCGTCACGCAGCTTGCCCAGCATCTTGTGGATCTCCTCGCGATGCAGCAGCAGCTTTCGCGGGCGGCGGGGCTCGTGGTTGGTCCAGGTGCCCTGCGTGTACTCCGGGATGTGCATGCCGTGCAGGTAGATCTCACCGTTCTTCTCGTGGCCGAACGCGTCGACCAGCGAGGCCCGCCCGGCACGCAACGACTTCACCTCGGTGCCGGTGAGGATCATCCCGGCTTCGAAGGTGTCCATGATGGTGTAGTCGTGGTACGCCTTGCGGTTGGAGGCGACGAGCTTGCGGCCCTGTTCGCGTGGCATGACCGCGGAACCTCCTGTTTCTGTGAACCCGAACGCAAAGCGTACCCGGGGTTCAGCACAGGCAGCCGGGCAGGTAATCGAGCGGATCGCGGGGTACGCCACCGAACCGGGTCTCGAAGTGCAGGTGTGCTCCGGTGGAGGCGCCGGTGCTGCCCACCCGGCCGATGATCTCGCCGCGGCGGACGTATTCGCCGACCCCGGTATAGATCTTGGACTGGTGCGCGTAGCAGGTGGTGAACCCGTGTCCGTCCAACCGTCCGTGATTGATGCACGTGTACCGGCCGTAACCGCCGTTCCAGCCGGCCTGGATGACCCGTCCGGAGGCGGCGGCCCGGATCGGGCTGCCGGATCCGGCCGCGAAGTCGGCGCCCGCGTGCAGCTGCCACACCCGGTAGTAGGGGTCGTAACGGTTGCCGTAGTCGCTGCTCTTCCAGCCGTGCACGGGCATCAGCAGGCGGCCGCCGGGGTAGCGGCTGCCGACGCCGGCCCGGTTCTCCCAGCCGCGCATGGAGGAGCGGACCCGGCTCTCGGCGCGTACCGCGGCACGGTATCGGGCCAGGACCGCGGCGCGCTGGGTCTCGGCGGCGCGCAGCGCGGTCTTGCGGGTCAGGACCAGACGGTGAAGGGCGTCGCGGGCGCGGATCGCGGCGGCCTGCGCGTTCCGGGCGTCCCGGAGGCGGTCGGCGGCGGCCTGCTCGGCGGCTTCGGCGGCCCGTTTCGCGGCGCCGGCCCGGTCCTGCGCGATCCGGGCGGTCCGGCGGGCCGCCGTGAGCGTACGAACCTCCTGCTGCTCCTGGTGCATGAGGTGTTCGACGAGTCCGAGGCGGTCCATCAGGTCCTGCGGTCCGGTCGCCTCGGCGAGCAGGTTGAGGCGGTTGAAGGTGCTGCCCATGTAGGTGGCGCGGGCGATGTCCTCGACCCGTTCGCGGGCGGCGTCGACCCGTACGGTGGCGGCCGTGTACTCGTCGGTGACCCGCTGGTAGCCGGCTCGGGCGGTGTCGGCCCGGCGGCGGGCGGTGTCGGCCTCGACCCGGGTGGCGACGACCACGCCGCGGGTGGTGGCGACACGTCTCTGCGCGGCCGGCATGGCGGTGGTGGCTTTGGCGAGGTTGGCCGCGGCGGTCCGGGCGGCGGCCCCGGCGCTCTCCAGGAGGGCCTCGGCGCGGTGGACGGCGCGGGCGGCGTCGTCGGCGGGGTCGGCGGCGGCGGGCAGGGGAACCGCCGGCATGCACCCGAAGAGGGCGACGAGGCAGAGGCAGGCGGTTATCAGACGATCAGGTCGGCGATACCCCACGGCGTCACGCTACCCCGACCAATCGCCCGCAATGCCCCAAATCACCCGATGGCCGCAACCCTGTGCAGGGTTGCGGCCATCGGGAGCGCCGTGATGCGGGTGGAGCCTCAGACCTTGAGGTAGAAGCGCAGCGTCACCCAGGCGGTGATCGCGCTGAACAGCGAGGCGACGCCGGCAAGCAGCGGCAGCATCAGCCACACGTTGCCGTTGGGGATCGGCGTCAGGATCGTGGCCAGCGCCTGAAGCTTGTGGTCCAGCAGGACGACCTTGCCGGCGAAGAGCGCGACGAAACCTAGGATCGAGCCGATCAGACCGGCGACCACCGCCTCCAGCACGAACGGTGACTGGATGAACCAGTTCGACGCGCCGACCAGTTTCATGACCGCGACCTCGCGCCGCTTGCTGTAGGCGGCCACCTGAATGGTGTTACCCACCAGCAGCAACGCCGCGACCGCCATGAAGCCGGCCACCACCAGCGCCATCACCTGGATCGAGTTGAAGACCTTGAAGACCTTGTCCAGCAACTCGCGCTGGTCGATGATCTGCCGGATGCCGGGCAGGCCCTCGACCACCTTGGCGAACTCGCCGTACTTCTCCGGGTTCTTCAGCTTGACCCGGTACGACTCCGGCAGGCTGTTCGAGTTGATCGCGTTGACGAAGTCGGGCGAGTCCGCCCAGAGCTTCTGGAACCGCTTGAGCGCGTCTTCCTTGCTCTCGTACTGCTGGTCGATGGTCAGGCCACTGCCCTTGATGGCCTCATCGATCACCTGCCGTTGCGGTTCGGTGACGTCGTCGGTCAGGAAGATCGAGACCTCGATGTTGCCGTAGTAATACTCCTTCATCTGGTCGACCTGCATGTACAACAACACGCTGGCGCCCAGCATGGTCAACGAGACCGACATGGTGATGATCATGGCGATCGTCATGGTGACGTTGCGCCACAGGCCCACCAGGACCTCGTTGAGGATGTACTTCACGCGCATCGGGGGGATCCTTCCAGGACTCCGCGTGTCACTGCTTCAGTTTTCAGTACGGGGGCGGAGCCGGGTCTATCCGTAGACACCGCGCGCCTGGTCCCGGACGATCCGTCCGCTCTCGATCTCGATGACCCGGCGGCGCATCTGGTTGACGATGTTGGAGTCGTGCGTGACCATCACGACGGTCGTGCCGGTCCGGTTGATCCGGTCCAGCAGGCGCATGATCTCGATCGAGGTGTCCGGGTCGAGGTTACCCGTCGGCTCGTCGGCGAGCAGGATCAGCGGCCGGTTCACGAAGGCCCGGGCCACCGCGACACGCTGCTGTTCACCACCGGAGAGCTCGTGCGGGTAGCGGTGCTCCTTGCCACCGAGGCCGACCAGCTCCAGCACCTCGGGAACGACGCGCCGGGCGACCGCCTTGGTCTTGCCGATCACCTCAAGGGCGAAGGCGACGTTCTCGTACGCGGTGCGGTTGGGCAGCAGGCGGAAATCCTGGAAGACGCACCCGATCGAACGCCGGAAGTGCGGCACCTTCCAGGAGCGCAGTGTGGTCACGTCCTTCTGGTTCACCACCACCTTGCCACGGGTCGGTGAGACCTCGTGCAGGAGCAGCTTGATGATCGTCGACTTACCGGAACCGGAGGGGCCGATGAAGAAGACGAACTCACCCTTCTCGATCCCGACGCTGACATTGTCCAACGACGGCCGAGACGCCTTCGGGTACGTCTTCGTCACGTTCTCGAGCAGAATCACGGGACTGGAGTCTACGCGGTGTAACGAAATCGCCAACCCCACCGGGGTCGGGAATATTCACAAGCTGCGGTAACACCGGGAACGGACGCGACCCGGCCTGACCCACCGTTCAGGCCAGGTTGCGCACAGTCACCGATCTCGCTATGAGGCGAGCTGATTCTGCTTGCGCCAACGGATGCCGGCCTCGATGAATCCGTCCACGTCGCCGTCGAAGACCGACGAAGGGTTACCGGTCTCGAACTCAGTGCGCAGATCCTTCACCATTTGGTACGGGTGGAGAACATACGAACGCATCTGATCGCCCCACGAACCGGTGGTGTCCTGCCGCAGATCGGCCATCTTGGCGGCCTCCTCCTGGCGCTTGCGCTCGAGAAGCCGGGCCTGGAGCACCCGCATGGCGGCCACCTTGTTCTGCAGCTGCGACTTCTCGTTCTGGCAGGAGGCCACGATGCCGGTCGGGATGTGGGTCAGCCGGACCGCCGAGTCGGTGGTGTTGACGCTCTGCCCACCGGGGCCGGACGACCGGTAGACGTCGGTGCGGATCTCGCTCTCCGGAATGTCGATGTGGTCGGTCTGCTCGACCACCGGCATCACCTCGACGCTGGCGAAGCTGGTCTGGCGCCGGCCCTGGTTGTCGAAGGGGCTGATCCGCACCAGGCGGTGGGTGCCGGACTCGACGCCCAGCGTCCCGTACGCATACGGCACCTTGACGGTGAAGGTCGCGGACTTGAGACCGGCCTCCTCCGCATACGACGTGTCGTAGACCTCGGTCGGGTAGCCGTGCCGCTCGGCCCAGCGCAGGTACATCCGCATCAGCATCTCGGCGAAGTCGGCGGCGTCCACACCGCCGGCGCCCGCCCGGATGGCGACCAGTGCCTCGCGGGAGTCGTACTCCCCGGAGAGCAGGGTGCGCACCTCCATCTCCTCGATCGACTTGGAGAGGGCGGTGATCTCGTCACCCACCTCGGCGATCGAGCCGGCGTCGCTCTCGGCCTCGGCGAGCTCCAGCAGCACCCCGGCGTCGTCGAGACGGGAGCGCATCCGCTCCAGCTTGGAGAGCTCGCCGGAGATGTACGACAGCCGGCTGTTCACCTCCTGAGCACGGGCCTGGTCGTCCCAGAGGTCCGGCGCGGAGGCCTGCTCCTCGAGGTCCGCCTTGTCCCGGCGCAGCTTGTCGACGTCCAGGACGTTCTCGATGTTTCGCAGGGTCGCGTCAAGGGCCTTCAGTTGCTCGGGAAAGTCGGCAGCGGTCACGACACTCAAGACTACGCCGCCCGGCCAGAATGCTGGCCGGGGCGGGTCTGTTCATTCGGTGGGAACGGCTTTCAGCCAGGTGAGTGCGGCCTTGTGGTAGGCGACCGCGAACTCCAGGGCGGCCGCCCCGAACTGGTCGCCGTTCTTCTTCGCCTCCTTGGCCTGCTCCTTCGCCATCGCCATGGCCTCCGAGTGGTACTGGTTGGCGTTGGTGTAGAGCGACTGCAACTGCTCTCCGGTGTGCTGCTGACCGAAGGCGACCCGCAGGGCGACCGGGTTGCGCAGCGCGTCACGGCCGGGCGGCTCGGCCAGCCAGCGGCCGAAGGCTCGCTTGCCGGACGCGGTGATCGCGTAGGGCTGACTGGATCGGGGGCCCGGCTTACCGAGGCGGACATATCCCATTTCGGCCAGTACGGGTAGTTCGCGGTAGACCTGGCTCCGCGTCATCGACCAGTAGGGCCCGAGACGGCGTTCGGCAGCCGCCATCAGCTGACCGCCGGTCATCGCCCCCTCATGGAGGAGGCCGAGGAGGGCAGCCGCCGTCGGATTGATTTGGAAGTCGGGCATGCCTTCTAAGCTGCCACTTTGTCGCGCCGCCGTCCAGGATTTAGCCCGATCCGTCCAGTTTGCGCCTCCACAAACGACTGTCCCGCACAGACAGTCCGACAACGAGAGAGCGGAGTGGGCGTTTCAGCCTGGAAATGCGCGTTGACCAGGTAAAATGGTGCACCCAATCGGTCAGACGACGCGTTGCGGGCAGGAATCCGGCAAAAACTACGGAACTGCCGTGCACAACCAGACAATCGACCCTAAACGCCCACCCTCGCTCTCCAGCGGTCCCGGCGGACTCAACCCTGATGCGGATAGCGCCACGATGTGGGCGGGTCGAACGTCTCCTTGATGGTCCGCGGCGACACCCAGCGGAGCAGATTCAGGATCGAACCGGCCTTGTCGTTGGTCCCGCTGCCCCGCGCCCCGCCGAAGGGCTGCTGCCCGACCACCGCACCGGTCGGCTTGTCGTTGACGTAGAAGTTGCCCGCCGTGAACCGCAGATCCCGCTGCGCCCGCTCGATGACCGTCCGGTCGGTGGCGAAGATCGAACCCGTCAGCGCGTACGGCGAGGCCATGTCCGCCAGCCGCACCACCTCGTCGAAACCGTCGTCCGGGTAGACGTACACCGCCAGGATCGGACCGAAGTACTCGGTGGAGAAGACCTCGTGCCCGGGATCCGCACACTCGACGAGCGTCGGCTCGACGAACCAGCCCTCGCTGTCGTCACCCCGCCCGCCGGCCAGCACCGTGCACGCGTCACTGCCGGCGATCCGCTCCAGCGCACCGGTGAGCCGGCCGAACGACCGGCCGTCGATCACCGCGCCACCGAACACCGAAAGGTCGGTGACATCCCCGTACCGGAGGGAAGCGACCGAGGCGGCGAGCCGATCCCGCAGGCCGCCCTCCCACAGGCTCCGCGGCAGGTAGGCACGGGACGCCGCCGAACACTTCTGGCCCTGATACTCGTACGCCCCGCGGAGCAGAGCCGTGTGCAGCGGGTCCGGATCGGCACTGGGGTGAGCGATGACGAAGTCCTTGCCACCGGTCTCCCCCACCAGCCGCGGATAGGCCCGGTACCGGTCGATGTTCTCCCCCACCGTGCGCCACAGACGGCGGAAGGTCCCGGTCGAGCCGGTGAAGTGGATGCCGGCCAGGTCCGCATCGGCCAGCACCACCTCCGAGACCGCCTGGCCGTCCCCGGTCACCATGTTGATCACCCCGGGCGGCAGGCCGGCCGCCTCGAACAACCGCATCGTGAAATGCGCCGCGAACTGCTGTGTGGGCGACGGCTTCCAGATCACCGTGTTGCCCATCAGGGCCGGGGCGGACGGCAGGTTGCCGGCGATCGCGGTGAAGTTGAACGGCGTGATCGCGTAGACGAAGCCCTCCAGCGGGCGGTGGTCGAACCGGTTCCACACCCCCGGAGACGACTCCGGCTGCTCGGCCAGCAGCCGCTCCCCGAAGTGCGCGTTGAACCGCAGGAAGTCGATCAGCTCACAGGCCGCGTCGATCTCCGCCTGATAGCAGGACTTCGACTGTCCCAGCACGGTCGCGGCGTTCAGCGTGTCCCGCCACGGGCCGGCCAGCAGCTCGGCGGCGCGCAGGAAGATCGCCGCCCGCTCGCTGTACGGCAGCGCCCGCCAGCCCGGCGCGGCCTCCTTGGCGGCGGCCACCGCGGCGGCGGCGTCGGCGGCCGTGGCGTTGCCGGTCACGCCCAGCACCGCGTGCCGCCGGTGCGGCTGGACCACCTCGATCGGCGGGCCCTCGGCCATCCGCTGCCGCCCGCCGATCGTCATCGTCAGGTCCGGTCGGCGGTCGCGCAGCTCGTCGATCGTCTTCTGCAGTAAGGCGCGGTGCGAGCCACCCGGCGCGTAGTCGCGGACCGGCTCGTTCCTCGGCGCCGGGACGGAGAACAGGGCATCCATCCGGAGCTCCTCGTCGTGGAGGGGGTTTCGTCCATCCTCGCACCTCACGGACGGCCGGTCAGGCGTGCGCGGTTTCGCCGGTTACCCTGGCCCCCATGACAGACCGCCAGACCGCCGCCCCGGAGACCGTCGAGGAGTCCCGGCTCACCGTAGCGCTGCTCGCGGCCACCGCCCTGGCCTGGACCGGCGCGATGCTCTGGTCGGCCCGGGCCACCATCACCGGCCGGGCGGATGTCGCGATGGAGGTGACCTCGACGGCGTACGCGCTGCCCGGCGCGGTCACCGCCGACCTGGTCGCCGGCTCGGCCGTGGCCCTGCTCGTGCTCACCCTGGTCAGCGGGCGCCGGCGACTCGGCCCGACGGCCCGGTTCGCCGTGGCCACCGGCACCGGTCTGGTCGTCGGCCTGCTCAGCGCCATCCCGATCATCACGATCAACACGGCCGGCACGATCTACGCGGTGGTCGGCGGCACGGTGGCCGCGGCCGCGACCATCGGTGGCGCGCTGGCCGGCCTGCGGATCCCGACCGTCGTCGCCGCGGCCGGGGCCGGCTCGGTCGGTGTCTTCCTGATCGGCTTCCTGCTGAACCTCTTCCAGGCGCCGGTGCTCAACGCCTTCGGTGCCGGCGACACCGAGTCCTCGGCGCAGGCCGCGCAGTGGTTCTCGTACAGCCAGGCGGCGCTGAGCGGGCTCGCGGCCGGGCTGATCGCGTACTTCATGCTGCGCCGGCACCCCGGCCTGCGCTGGCCGCTCTACGCGCTGGCCGGCGCCGGGGCCGGCCTGCTGCTGGTGATCGGCGAGCTGCTGGCCCGCACCGCCGGCGCCGAAGTGCTCGAACTGGCCGGCAAGGTCAGCGAGCTGGAACAGACGGTGCAGCGGATGCTCAGCTCCGCCCGGATGAACAACGGGCTCATCGTCCTCTTCGCCGGCGCGCTCACCGCCATCTTCGCGGTCGGCCGGACCCTCGGCCCGGCCCGCGACGACGACGAGGAAGCGGCCGACCGGCCTCTCAGCGCGGCCGACGACGAGAAAGCGACCAGCCGGACCCTCGACCCGGCCGACAGCGCGGAGACGGCCGGGCGGACTCCAGACCCCGCCGACGAGGAGGACGAGGACGCCAAGGCGAAGACGCCGGCCGGGGACGGGCCTCAGGCCAGTTCGTCCAACTCGGAGACCGCGTACCACTCCAACTCGTGATCCTCGGCGCTGTCGACGGTGAACTGGGCGTCCGGGTCGCCGGCCAGCGCTTCCTCGACCACCTCGGCGGCCGCCGCCACCGCCTCGATCGCGTCGGTCCCGTCGACGTGGATGCTCGCCAGCTCGGCCAGGCTCACCGGCTGCGGCAGCCGGACGGTGCTTGACCCCAGCTCGGTGTCCTCGCGGGTCACGCCGGCGGCCGGCACGTCGGCCGAGACCACCACCCGGCGGCGTGGCGCTGACGGGTCGTGCCGCAGCAGCTGGAGGGCGCCCTGGGCGGCCCGGGTGAAGGCGACGTACTCCAGCTCCTCCTCGTCGCCCTCCGCATACCACTCCCGGAGCGCGGGCGTCACCGCGTGCGCGACGAGGGTCTGGTCGCCGAGACGCCCTCCGGCCCGCAGCGCGGTGAGCATCGGCAGCGTGGCCGGCACGTAAACCCGGACCAGGTCGGTGATCGGCACCGTGATTCCTCCTGCACTCGGCGGTCGGGCGAGCACAGTACACCGTCATCTCGGCCCGGACATGGCCTCATTTCATCAGGAGTCTCCTGATCGGGGTCGCACCGGGTCGGCCACAGGCCATCGATGGCAAACTGAGGCTGTCGAAAGGAGGAGCCGTGCCGGAGCCCCGCTTCCTGCTGCTGTCCGACGTGGCCGCCGAACTGAACGTCTCGGACTCGCAGGTCTATCACATGGTCCGCAGCGGCGAACTGCCCGCGATCAAGATCGGTGGGCGCGGGCAGTGGCGCGTCGAGCGCTCCAAGCTGGAGAAATACATCGAGGAGAGGTACGCGGAGACGGCCGAGTGGGTGCGCGACAACCCACTGGCCGACCGTGAGGCGGAATGAGCGCTCGGCGGCTTATGCGCCTCTTACCGAATCGATGAGCCGCGGTTGACCGACCGAAGGCACCTGAACAAGACTGTGGCTCATCGAAGGCAAACGAAGGCAAACGCAAGGTTTCGTGAAGACTGAGCGAGGTTTGTCGGTGGCGATGCGAGGAGTGGCGGTGGCGATGCGATCGGCGGTCGAGATTGCGCCCACGGGGAGCCGTCCGGCGATTCGGTTGCGCCCGGTTCCCCGATCCGAACCCCCTTTCGACGACGAGTCCGCGCCGCAGGTCTGGGCGCCACCCCGTCAGCCGGCCCTGGAGTGGCCGGCCGGCACACAGCGGTCGCCGGAGAAGGGGAGGCCCGCGTCACCGGCGGTGGCCGGCGCGGCCGGTGACGCGAAACTCGCGGCCCGCCGGTTCGTGCACCTCTGCGTCGAGGTCCTCAACGGCTTCCGGCCCGCCGCCCACCTGCGCCGGATGGCACTGCCCGCCGAGGCGGCCGAGGTGGTCGCACAGGGTCTGGCCGGGGCCCGCCGGGCCGCCGAGCTGCGCCGGGCCGGTCACCGGGGCGCCCGCCCGGCACGCCGCCCGGTCCCGGTGGCCGTGCTGCGGTTGCGCCTGTGCGAGCCGCGGCCGGGCGCCGTCGAGGCCGCCGTCACTCTGGTCACCGGTGACCGCACCTGGGCGATGGCGTTCCGCATGGAGCTGCACCAGCAGACCTGGGCCACCACCGCGCTCGTGATCATCTGAGACTCCCGGGGCGGCCGTCTGCGAGGACCGCGGCGGCCGTCCCGGGCCGGACAACGCAACGGCCCACGGCACCGGCTCGAACCAGACAACGCAACGGCCCACGGCACCAGCTCGAACCAGACAACGCAACGGCCCACGGCACCAGCTCGAGCCGGAAAGCGGAACGGCCCGCGTGCCGCCGGCTTGAGCCGGGGCCGCGGGCCGTTCAGCCGTGGATCAGACCGCGCCGGGCGCGCCGTGGCAGCGCTTGTACTTCTTGCCCGAGCCGCAGTAGCAGGGTGCGTTCCGTGAGGGACCGTTCGACTCCGACGGGGAGGCCGAGGACCGGCTCCGCGATCCGGCGGCGGTGTGCGCCGGGCCGGCCGGGACCGGAGAGCCACCGGGGCCGATGGAGACCGGGCCCTGCTCCTGCTGGATCACCGGGCGGCCGGCGCCGGCCTCGCCGTCGATCGCCGGCGCGGTGTACTGCAGGTTCTGCGGCCGGTTGGAGCCGCCGAGGCCCTTGGCGTGCACCTCGACCCGCTCGGGCTCGCCGCCGGAGTCCGGCTCGTCGCCGACCTTGGGCAGCTCGTAGGCCTGGCTCGGGTCGACGGTGACGGTGGGCTGCTCCTCGACCTGGACCTCCAGGTTGAAGACGAAGCCGACCGCCTCCTCCTTGATGCCCTCCATCATCTGGTTGAACATGTCGAAGCCCTCGCGCTGGTACTCGACCACCGGGTCGCGCTGCGCGTAGGCCCGCAGGGAGATGCCTTCCTGCAGGTAGTCCATCTCGTAGAGGTGCTCGCGCCACCTACGGTCGATGACCGCGAGCAGCACCTGACGCTCCAGCTCACGCAGCGCCTCGGCGCCCAGCTCCTCCTCGCGGGCCTGGTAGGCGGCCCGGGCGTCCTGCTTGAGCTGCTCGATCAGGAACTCCTGGTCGATCGAGCCCTTCTCACCGCCGGACTCCTCGACGATGTCGTCGATGGTGACGGTGACCGGGTAGAGACGCTTGAGGTTGGTCCAGAGCTGCTCCAGGTCCCAGTCCTCGGCGTAGCCGTCGGCGGTGGCCACCGTGACGATGTCGGTGATCACGTCCTCGATCATGTGGGTGACCTGGTCGTGCATGTCCTCGCCGTCGAGCACACGCTTGCGCTCGGCGTAGATGACGGTCCGCTGCTTGTTCATCACCTCGTCGTACTTGAGGACGTTCTTCCGGATCTCCGCGTTCTGCGCCTCGATCTGGGTCTGCGCGTTGCGGATCTGCTTGCTCACCATCTTCGACTCGATGGGAACGTCCTCGGGAATGTTGAACCGCTCCATGACGGCCTCGACGGCGCCGGCCCGGAACCGCTTCATCAGGTCGTCCTGCAGCGACAGGTAGAACCGGGACTCGCCCGGGTCACCCTGCCGGCCGGACCGGCCGCGGAGCTGGTTGTCGATCCGCCGGGAGTCGTGGCGCTCGGTGCCGAGCACGTAGAGCCCGCCGGCGGCCACCACGTCGGCGGCCTCCCGCTCGGTGGCCTCCTTGACGATCGGGAGGACCTCCTCGAGGGCCTTCGCGTACTCCTCCGGGTTCTCCACCGGGTCGAGGCCGCGCTGGTGCAGCTCGGCCGCGGCGGTGAAGTCCGGGTTGCCGCCGAGCAGGATGTCGGTGCCACGGCCGGCCATGTTGGTGGCCACGGTGACCGCGCCCTTACGGCCGGCCTGGGCGATGATCGTCGCCTCCTGGGCGTGGAACTTCGCGTTCAGCACGCTGTGCGGGATGCCGCGGCGGCGCAGCAGTTGGGAGAGGATCTCCGAGTTCTCCACCGAGACGGTGCCGACGAGGACCGGCTGGCCGGTGGCGTGCCGCTCGGCGATGTCCTCGATGACCGCGTTGAACTTGGCCCGCTCGGTCTTGTAGATGACGTCCGGGTGGTCGATGCGGATCATCGGGCGGTGCGTCGGGATGCTGACGACGCCGACCTTGTAGACGCTGTTGAACTCGCCGGCCTCGGTCTGCGCCGTACCGGTCATGCCGCCGAGCTTCTCGTACAGGCGGAAGTAGTTCTGCAGGGTGACGGTCGCGAGGGTCTGGTTCTCCTGCTTGACCTCCACCCCCTCCTTCGCCTCGATGGCCTGGTGCATGCCCTCGTTGTAGCGGCGGCCGTGCAGGATGCGGCCGGTGAACTCGTCGACGATCAGGACCTCGCCCTCGGGGCTGACGATGTAGTCCTTGTCGCGCTTGTACAGCTCCTTGGCCTTGATGGCGTTGTTCAGGTAGCCGACCAGCGGAGTGTTCACCGACTCGTACAGGTTGTCGATGCCGATCCGGTCCTCGACCTTGGCGACGCCGCGCTCGGTGATCGCGATGGTGCGTTTGGCGTAGTCGACCTCGTAGTCGCCCTCGCCGTCCTTGCCCGGCTGGAGACGCGCCACGATCTGGGCGAACTCCCCATACCATCGGGCGGAGTGCTCGGCCGGGCCGGAGATGATCAGCGGGGTCCGGGCCTCGTCGATCAGGATGGAGTCGACCTCGTCGACGATCGCGAAGTTGTGGCCGCGCTGCACCAGTTCGCTCTTCGACCAGGCCATGTTGTCGCGCAGGTAGTCGAAGCCGAACTCGTTGTTCGTCCCGTACGTGATGTCGCACTCGTAGGCGGCGCGGTGCTCGGCGGACGGACGGTTCGGCAGGATGACGCCGACGGTCAGGCCGAGGAACACGTGCACCCGGCCGACCCACTCGGCGTCACGCTGGGCGAGGTAGTCGTTGACCGTGATGATGTGCACGCCCTTGCCGCTCAACGCGTTGAGGTAGGCCGGGAACACACCGGTCAGGGTCTTGCCCTCACCGGTCTTCATCTCCGGGATGTTGCCGAAGTGCAGGGCGGCGCCGCCCATCAGCTGGACGTCGTAGGCCCGCTGGCCGAGGACGCGCTTGGCGCCTTCCCGGGCCACCGCGAAGGCCTCGGGAAGCAGCGAGTCGAGCGACTCACCGTCCTGATAACGCTCCTTGAACTGCTGGGTGCATTCGCGCAACTCGTCATCGCTCAGGTCGACGTAGTCGTCCTCGATCGAGTTGACCGCGTCCGCGATCGCCTTGAGCCGTCGCACCATGCGGCCTTCGCCGGCGCGAAGAATCTTTTCCAATATCGACACGGGTCAACGCTCCCCTAGACAGTCTGCCGAACCATCGTAGGCACCTCCGCCGGAGACCTGTGACCCGAGCCTCCCCTGAAACTCGCAAAGAGGGCGAAATACGCTAAGAAGTTCGCTGACAGCGCATCCTTCGACTCGTTTGAAAGCTGTTTGGCGCCCGGGCGCGTCCCGGAGAGGATGTCCCCGTGGATCAGAACAGCGAAGTGCGGCTCGAGGACGCGGGCGACGGGGCGTACGAGATCGTCGGCGCCCGGTCCGGTGACCGGCTCGGCCGGGTCAGTCTGGCCGGGGAGCGGGTGACCTTCGAGGTCGTGCCGGGCGCCCGGCGCCGCGGCGTGGCGACGGCCGCGTTGCGTGCGGCGAGCGAGATCGCGCTGCGCGACCGGGAGCGGCTGGAGCTGCTGATCCCGTGGGACAACCCGATCGCCCTGCGGGTGGCGCTGGCCGCCGGATACACCCGGGAGGGGATCCGCCGGGGCACACCCGAGCTGCTGGTCTACTCGCGCCTGGCGAGCGACAGCGGCGAGCCGGCGCCGCGGCTGCTGCCCGACCTGCCGGGCGGCGAGCTGTCCGACGGCGTGATCACGTTGCGGCCGCTCGGCGAGGGCGACGTGGACTTCTACACCGAACTGCACAGCGTGCCGGACGTGGTGGAGACCAGCGTGCCGCCCGAGCCCAAGCCGGCCGACGAGATCCGCCGGCGCTGCTCGCGGGCCGCCGCGCAGTGGCTCGCCGGCAACCGGGCCGACCTGATCATCGTGGACACCGCGACCGGGCTGCCGGCCGGCGAGATCGATCTGTACTACCAGGAACCGCCGCTCGCCCAGGCGATGATCGGATACAGCACGCTTCCCGCGTACCGGAAAAGGGGTTTGACCACCCGCGCGGCGCAACTGCTCGCTCTCTGGGTCTTCGCCGAGACGGACATCGTCCGTCTCGTGGCCGGCGCCCTGCCGACGAACATCGGCTCGCAGCGGGTGCTGGAGAAGGCCGGCTTCACGCGCGAGGCCTACCAGAAGCAGCGCCTGCCGGGGCCGGACGGTGGCCGGCTCGACGACGTGCTCTACGTCCTCCTCGCCGGAGACCTGCTCGTGCAGGCCTCCGGCGCGGGAACCTCACATGCCTAGGCTGAGGATGCCGTAGTCGTATCCACGGCGGCGGTACACCACACTCGGCCGCCCGCTCTCCTTGTCGTGGAACAGATAGAAGTCATGGCCGACGAGCTCCATCTGGAAGAGGGCGTCGTCGACGGTCATCGGCTCGGCCGAGTGCTCTTTCTCCCGGACGATGCGCCACGGCTGGTTGTCATCGTGCTCGGTGGGCTCGGTCTCGAGCTCCGGCTCGGTCAGCGTGGTGGTACGTCCCCCGGTCAGATCGGTGGGGAGATTCGCGGTGGCCGCGGCGACGGAGACCGGCGCGTGCCGTCCGCGATGTACTCGGCGCCGGTCGGCAGAGCGGCGCAGCCTGGCGTCCAACTTGTTGATCGCACAGTCCAGGGCGGCATAGAAGTCTTGTGCCTGGGCCTCGGCGCGAACCACCGGCCCCTTCGTCATGACGGTGATCTCGACCCGTTGGCAGATGTCGGACTGTCGCGGATTGCGCTCGTGGAACAACTCCACGTCCGCCCTCATCAGCTTCTGGTCGTAACGTTCGACCTTGCTCAGCTTGTCGGCGACATGCTCTCGGTAGTGGTCGGGAACCTCTACGTTGCGGCCCTTGACGACAATGTCCACTCGTGACCTCCCCCAACATTTGTGCTTGGCGGGCGCCGAACCACGGCGCATCGAGCTGCTCGGTGAAGACGCCGCGTGAGGAAAACCGACGCGGCCTACGTGAGTGAGACGACTCCTTTCCGGTGCGGCGAACAGGCCTCTGACTCGGCGCTCCCGGTGGCGGGTAAGTTGATCGACTTACCCTCGTCACCTAGACGCTAACCTGCCATCGCCTGCCCGTCACCCCTCGTTCGGGATACCGGAAGGCTGACATTCGCCTCTATCGGCAATCCGGGGCGGGATCATGGTCAAATGCGCGGGAAATTTCGGCGCAGTTCTGTCGCTGCGAGCACCGCGGCACCGTTGACCTGCATGTCCGCCTCCTCAAGCCGGCGTGCCACCGCGGCCAGCGTGGCCCCGGTGGTGACGATGTCGTCCGCCACCACAAGGGTGCCTCGCAAAACGTCGTCGCGTCGTAGATTGCCGATTCGAGGGATCATTCGCAGCGAATTTACAGCTACCGTCGCCCGTTCGTGCTGATCAAGTGACGTGGAGTCAGGGCGCGGAAGGGCACGCAGCGGCTGCACGACGTTCACCAGGTAGCCGGCGGACCGCAACCGGCGGGCCGCGTGGCCCGCCAACCGGGCCATGTGGTCGCCGTGCCGCTCCCGCCGCGCCGCCGCCGTGGACGGGACCGGAACGAGCGTCACCGGACGATCGCGCGGCGCCAGCGCCGCCACCGCCCCGGCCAGCAGCGTGCCGAGCGGCTTGGCGAGCCGGTGCCGGCCCTTCTCCTTGTACGCCAGAAGCGCGCCCCGCAACGCCCCCGCATAGGACCCGACAGCCACGCACGACGGAAACCCGGCCGGCGGCGGCGACGGTTCGGCCGCCCTCGGGCGCAGGCCCTCCAACTCGGTCACACACGCCGCGCAGGCGCCGTGGATGAGCCGCGTCCGCTCCGCCCCACAGCCCGCACAGGCGGCCGGCAGCACCAGATCCGCGAGATCCGCCAGCAGCATGTCAGTCGAGGAAGAACGGCGCCCCGGGCACCACGCCCGGCCGCGGCTCACTGCTCGGACCGGCCAGGTTGGCCGCCTTGAGCTGCACCGACGTGGACAGGCCCTCCCACGCGTCGGTGCCCGTCGAATACATCAACGTGGATACGGTGGGTCGGTTCGTCTCCGGGTTCGCGGGGTAGGTCGTCAGGTAGCTCACCGCGTTCGTGCCGATGTCCGCGAGCCGGTCCGACTGGAGGGCGGCATCGATCGACATCTCCATGATCGCGATCCGTTTGCTGCTCCGGTCGGTGCCCGCCACCGCGAGCCAGCCCTCACTCGTGAAGTCCACCGCGGTCACCGACTCAAGCGGCGGGTCCAGCTCCCGCAGGCCGCTGAGGGCCATCCCCTCGCCGCTGACCGTCAGCACCGCGCGGAAGAGCCGGCCGCCGATCACCAGCGCCACCCGGTGCCCGTCCGGGGCCACCGCGATCGCGCTGATCGGCCCGGTCACGCCGGGCCACGAGACCTGGAGCGCCTGACCGCCCTGCGCCCGGAACCGCCACAGCTTTCCGGCCGCGATGACCAGCCCGGCCGCGCGGTCGGTCTTGTCCTCCGGGGTGATCGCCCAAACCGGATAACCGATGCCGCCGGGCAGCCCGGTGACCTCACGCAGCGTGGCGACCTGGCCGGCCGTCGCGAAGCCCACCCGCAGCCGCTCGCCCTTTCCGGTGCCGGTGACCAGGGCCGCGTACACGTGCGAGCCGGTGGTGGTGACCGCGGCCCGGCTCACATCCTTGTTGGTCTCCGCGTTCAGCCCCGGCACCGAGTCGGGCGTCGGCCGGTCCCGGTCCACGAGACGCCGGATGGTGCGGTCGTACACCACGTACCGCTCGGGGTTGGGCACCAGCCGGTGCGCCGGATTGCTGGACAGGTAGTCGGTGCCGGAGTACCTGCGGACGTCCTGGTGCCCGATCTTCAAGTCCAGGTACTCCATCGGCAGGTGCCGCGTCGACCACTGCAACTGCTTCCGCAAGCGGTCCACGGCCTGCTCGGTGTCCTCGGTCGGCACGGCCTGCGCGCTCAGACTGACCTGGAGCCGGTTCTCGGTGATCGCAGGCACCTTGCTGCCCTCGGTGCGGGTGCCGTCCGGAAGCGTCTTCACGGCGTCCTGAAGCCACGGGGCCGGGCCGCCGATCAGCCAGCCCATGATGATCGTCGGCTCCTGCTCGATCGGCACCTCACCGAGGATGTAGCGGATGTCCGGAACCAGCCCGGTGTACTCGGTGTTCCAGAAGTAGATCGTGCGCTCTTCGTAGAAGTTGTCCAGCGCGTGGTTGCTGAGCAGCAGGAACGGCGGCGCCTCGACCATGTACAGGCCCTCGCCGGTGACCTCGGTGAGGGTGAACTCGTAGGTGCCGGTGGTCGGCTCGGCGGGCGGCTCGATCAGCCCGTTCTTGCCGAACGTGCCGAGCAGTTCGTACTCGACCTTCACCCGGTCCTGGTCCTTGGTGAGCAGCGGCGTGGCGATCGGCCGGATCACCCGGGGCGCGGCGGGGGCGTTGAACTGCTCCTTCGCCGACTCCGACATGAACTGCTTCACCCGGTCCAGGGCGGTGTCGTAGTCCCCCGCGGCGGCCTGGAGATAGTTGGTGACGAACTGGGCCCGGTCGCTGGTCGACTCGCGGGTGAGCCGGCTGCGCAGGCTGCCGTCACCGGACGAGGTGCCGGTGGACGGGCCCGGACCGAGATCGGTGACATCCGACTCGTCCGGGATGCCGCAGCCGCCCAACAGGACCAGGACCACGGCCGTACCGGCGATCATGCGGCGCAGCATCAGCTCACCTCCGCGGCACGGTCCCGGGGGATCAGCGGCAGCGGCGCCGCCACCAGCCGGTCACCGGCGCGCACCGGCAGGGTGAGCCGGAACTGGGCGCCCTCCCCCGGCGAACCCCACGCCTCCAGCCAGCCGCCGTGCAGCCGGGCGTCCTCGACACTGATCGACAGGCCCAGGCCGGTGCCGCCGGTCTGCCGGGCCCGGGACGGGTCGGCCCGCCAGAACCGGTTGAAGACCAGCCGCTCCTCACCGGGTTTCAGGCCGATCCCGTGGTCGCGAACCGTGATCGCCACGGCCGCGTCGTCGGTCGCCAAGGTGATCTGCACCGGTTTCGTCTCCCCGTGCTCGACCGCGTTGCCCACCAGGTTGCGCAGCACCCGCTCCACCCGGCGCGGATCCACCTCGGCGATCACCGGGGTGTCCGGAAGATGCAGCTGCAACTCGACGCCGACCCGGTCGGCCAGGCCGGTGAGCCGCTCGGCCACCCGCTCGACGATCGGGACCAGATCGGTGTGCTCGGCGTCCAGCGCCGCGAAACCGGCGTCGAACCGGCTGATCTCCAGCAGGTCGGTGAGCAGGTCCTCGAACCGGTCCAGCTCGGCCTGCAACAGCTCGGCGCTGCGGGCCACCGCCGGGTCGAAGTCCTCCCGCTCCGCGAAGATCAGATCAGCGGCCATCCGTACGGTCGTCAGCGGCGTCCGCAACTCGTGCGACACGTCCGAGGTGAACCGCCGCTGCAGCCGGGACATCTCCTCCAGCCGCACGATCTGCCGCTGGAGGTTGGCCGCCATCTGGTTGAACGCGGCCGCGAGCAGCGCCAGATCGTCCTCGCCTTCCACCTTCATCCGCTGGTCGAGCAGGCCGGCCGAGAGGCGCTGCGCGGTCCGCGCGGCCACCCGGACCGGGGTCACCACCAGGCGGGTGACCAGGCCGGCCACCACGCCGAGCAGGATCACCAGGGCCAGGCCGGTGGCCAGCACGGTGGTCCGGATGAGGTTGGCGTCCTGATCCTCGGTGCTCAGCGGAACCATGTAGTACAGCTCGACGTGACCGAAGTTGGTGGGCACCGGTGACCCGTACACCAGGTATTTGGTGACCTGGCCGCCGATCTCCGCGGTCCGGATCTGGCGGGCCTGCTTGCCGGCGTCGGCGGAGACCTTCGCCACCATCTCCTGGGTGATCAGATCCCGGGTGTCCACGTTCGGCGGCACGACGACCGCCTGGAGATCCGGGTAGTGCTCCGCCCGGATCGAGACGATGGTGGCCCCGGCGGGCGAGGCGCCCCCGTCGAACAGCTCGTTCACCAGATCGTTCAGAGCGTTCGGCAGCTCCGGGTCACGGGCCTGCGGGTAGAGGGTGAGCTGCTTTCGCGCGTACTCCACCTTGCCGTTCATGGCGGTGCGGGCCTCGGCCTCGGCGCGGCTCAGCAGGATGTCGGTGCTGCTGTTCGCGATGAACGCGCCGAAGGTGCCCACCAGCAGGCTGGAGGCGACCAGGGTCAGCGCCACCACCCGCAGTTGCAGCGAGCGGCGCCAGGCCCGTCGGGCCGGCGCCGTGTAACGCTGCAGATGGCGGGCGAGCACGCGCCAGTAACGCCGCACCACTCGCAGGGCACGGCGCACGGGCATGGGGAGCCAGGAGGGAGCACGCATCTCGCGGCAAGGTTATCCGCTCGCCGACGATCAGCCGGTGCCCGCCTTGTAGCCGACACCACGGACCGTCAGGATGATCTCCGGGCGCTCCGGATCCGGCTCTATCTTCGCGCGCAGCCGCTGCACGTGCACGTTGACCAGACGGGTGTCGGCGGCGTGCCGGTAACCCCAGACCTGCTCCAGCAGCACCTCGCGGGTGAAGACCTGACGCGGCTTGCGGGCCAGGGCCACCAGCAGGTCGAACTCGAGCGGCGTCAGCTTCACCTCCTCGCCGTCCCGGGACACGGTGTGCGCCGGCACGTCGATGGTGATCTGGTTGCCGGGCGGGCCGATGGTGAGCATCTCCGGCGCGGCGTCCTCACCCCGGCGCAGGCGGGCCCGCATCCGGGCCACCAGCTCCTTGGGCTTGAACGGCTTCACCACGTAGTCGTCGGCGCCGGACTCCAGGCCGAGGACGACGTCGACGGTGTCGCTCTTCGCCGTCAGCATCACGATCGGAATGCCCGACTCGGCGCGGATCGCCCGCGCCACGTCGATGCCGCTCATGCCGGGCAGCATCAGGTCGAGCAGGACGATGTCGGGGCGGTTTTCGCGAAAGGCAGCCAGGGCACGTTCACCGTCGGCTACGAAGGAGGGCAGGAATCCCTCACTGCGCAGGACGATGCCGAGCATCTCGGCCAACGCGGGATCGTCATCGACGACCAGTACCCGGGCTCTCATGCGGTCCAATATTGCACTGTCCTCCCGGTCCTCGTGCTACCTGGGGGGCGATCTTGCCCGGGAAGCCTACCGGGGCATAGAAAAACGGGCGGCCCCGGTCCGGGACCGCCCGTCGCGCGCGATCGTGATCAGAAGATCCCGATCACGCGCCGGGCCGGTCGAACTCTCCCGCTCGGACCCCGGCGAGGAAGCCGGTCCAGCCGGTGGCGCCGAAACTCAGCACCGGGCCGCTGACGTCCTTCGAGTCACGCACCAGCACCGCGGCGGGCACCTCGGCGACTTCGACGCAGTGCCCGGCAGCGCCACTGCGGCTGCTCTTGCGCCAGGTGAGCGTGGTGTCCTGCATGATCATCTCCTTCCGTGGAATGCAACTCCATTGGACCCCACGGCGGGAGATCATCGCCCCAGACGATCCCTCGTCTCAGCGATGACCGTTCGGCTGTCTTCTGGCGACAAAGAGCGTTCTTGCAGGTCATCGAACGCGTCCTGGTACACGTCGATCTCCTCGGGCTTCACCCGGAAGAGGCCGCCGGTCAGCCCTTCGATGTGCACGACCGGGGCACGGGTCCCGGCCGCGAACTCCAGCACCATGAACGATTCGATCAGGCCGGCGTGCGCGCCCGCCTGAAACGGCAGGATCATCAACTCCACCCCGGGACGGCTGCTCGCCTCGTACAGCCGGGCCAGCTGACGGCGTTGCACGTCCGGGCCGCCGATCTGGCGCAGCAGCACCCCCTCGTCGATGACGATCCGCAGACTCGGCGGCGGGACCCGGGTCAGCGTCGACTGGCGGGCCATCCGCAGCGCGAGGCGACGCTGGATGACAGCCGAGTCGTCGATGTCGGCGCCGGTCTCGATCACCGCCCGGGCGTACTCGTCGGTCTGCAGCAGACCCGGCACCACCTGGGCCTCCCACTCGGAGATCCGCACCGCGTCGGCCTCCAGGGCCAGATACTCGTCGTACGGGTCCGGCACCGACGATCGGTACGGCGTCCACCACGCCCGCGCCCGCCCTCGTTTGGCCAGGTCACGCAGCCTTTCCCGGTCCTCCACGGCCACACCGTAGAGGGTGAGCAGCCGGTCCAGGTCAGGCTCGCTGATCCCGGTGTGCGCCGTCTCGATCCGGCTGAGCTTCGACTCCGACCAGCCCAGCGCGGTCGCCACGTCGACAGCGCGGCGCTCACCGCGGAGCCGGCGCAGTTCCCCACCGAGCTCCCGGCGCGCTGTCGATGTCGGCCTCGCCACGGAGCCACCATATCGACGGACCGGCCCCTCGTTGCAACTTGCACAACCGCCGATGCACTTGCAGCACCCGGTACCTCGTGAAGTAATGGAGCCGAAGGCCCGACCCGGTGGCGGCAACCGCCGGGGGAGAGTCCCCGCCCGGCGGGCGGGCGGGGACTCAGGCAACCCCGCCTCACCTGCGATGGCGGCGGAGCCCACGGCGTCTCGTCGACAGCCGTCCCGCTCTCGGCGTCCAGGCCCGCCGCCCCCGGACACGTCCGGGCCGGTCTCTCGCCCGGCCGCATACACACCGACGGGATGACCGCCTCCGCGAACCCGCCCAGCCCCACACCGGACCGGACTTCTCCCCCAGCCCCATGTCCCCCTGCGGGACACTCGCCGGCCTTGACGAACAAATCTCCTGGTACGACCTACGCCGCCCACAACCGCAGCGTTCCCCGTCCCCTCACATCCCGCGCGAGCCCCTTGCACCGCCCCCTGATCACAGCGCCGGCGGCATACCGGCCGGGCTCGCGCTCCTCACATGTCGCCGCCCGCTCATCAGCGGCGGATCCGGCTCGGAAACCGTCGCGGAGCGTGCCGGGGATGTCGCCCGCCCGGCCCCAGCGCCGTCTCGGCGCGTTTGAACAGCCGCACCGCCGGCCGAAGTGCCCGACCGCCCGTCAGCGCCGTCCCAGCGTGCCCGAAACGGCCCCGGCCGGATCCTGTACCGGCGCACCCGGCCGCCCGTCAGAATGCTCGTGAAACCGCGCTGTGGGCCTGCCGGCAGGATCGGTGACCGGCTTCGGGGCCGGGGATGCGGCCTGACGGGGAAAGGTCTTCCGCGGGGCTCGGGCACGGCTGGAGGGCTACCGCACGCGCGATAGCGAACGGGGCGACAGGCCTGAGCCCGCCGCCCCGTTCATCCCCCCGGTTTGGTACCGCGCGCGTCCGTGGGACCCCCCGATCACCAATGACGCTGCGTGCTTCTAGATTCACACTCTGCAACCATAATGTCAAGGAATTTCGAGAAATTTCGGGCACCGATGTTGACGGAGCGCAACGGCGAGGGATGGTTCAGCCCATCCGCTGGACGACACCGACCCCTCACCCGGCACGGCAACAGGGGCCCGCCCCCACATCCGCCACAAGACGAGATCACCCGGTGAGGTCACCGGACCGGATCACCGGCGTGTGAGGTTCGGGCGCGATTCGAGCCCCAACTCCACACGCCGGGTTCTCAGCACGCCGCCGGAGGTCCGCGCGGATCGACGAGGAACCCGCCATGCCCGGATCGGGCCCGGGAGACTCATCCGGGACTCGGTGAAGGAATTCGTCCAGTCGGAGATCGCCCCTGGCCGCGAAGCCCGCCGACGGGAAACGGGCGCCCCCGGAGGGGCGCCCGGGTGAGCGTCAGGCCGGGACGGCCGCCACGAAGACGGTGCCGAGACCGGCGGCCGTCAGAGGGCCCGCGTCGGCCGGGGCGTACGCCGCCGTGCCGGGGTGGAGGGTGACCGGAACGCCGTGCTCCTCGCCCACGTGGACGTCGCCCTCGACGCCCAGGAGGATGCGCGGGCCGCTGCCGGGGACGCGGGCCGGCGGGCGGTCCGCGGTGAGAGTGATCCGGAACAGCTCGAAGTCGGGGACGGGCACGCGCCAGGCGGTCACACCGGGGGCCAGCTCGTGGGGGTGCAGGAGCGGGTCGTCGAGGACTTCGAAGCGGAGGACCCGGAGGAGTTCGGCGACGTCGACGCGTTTCGGGGTGAGGCCGCCACGGAGGACGTTGTCGCTGGCGGCCATCAGTTCGACGCCCAGGCCGTTCAGGTAGGCGTGCAGGTTGCCGGCGGGCATCCAGATGGCTTCGCCGGGGGCCAGCCGGACCAGGTTGAGCAGCAGTGCGACCAGGACGCCGGGGTCGCCCGGATAGTGCTCGGCCAGGTTGGCGGCCAGCCGGTGGGAGGCGGCGTGCGTGTGGTCGCCGGGGAGCGCCGCGATCGCCGTCGCCACGTCGTCCACCAACGGCTTGCGATCGTCGGCCGGCCAGGTGAGCAGCAGGCGGACGGCCTCGGACAGGTCGCCGTCGCGGAGGGCGGTGACGACCGGGTCGAGGCGGGGCAGGGCGAACCCGGCGATCACCTCGGCCGCGGTGGCCGGGTCACGGAATCCGCAGAGCGCCTCGAACGGGGTGAGCGCGACCAGGATCTCCGGCTTGTGGTGGGCGTCCGTGTAGTTCTTCGGCGCCTCGGGGTCGGACTCCTGCCGGGCGTACGCCTGTTTCGCGTACTCCGCGTCGGGGTGTGCCTGCAGGGACAGCGGGGCGGCGGCGGCCAGGACCTTCATCAGGTACGGCAGGCGCGGGCCGAACCGGTCGGCCACGTCCTCGCCGAGCTGGCCGGCCGGGTCGCCGGCGATGAGGTCGTCGAGCTCGACCGGGCCGTCGGGGCCCGGCACGGTGGACGGGTCACCGGGGTGCGCGCCGAGCCACAGCTCCGCCTCGGGCCCCTCGGTGGGGGCGGGACGGCCCTGCAGCCCGGCGATCGCGGTCCGGGATCCCCAGGCATACGGCCGGATGACACCGGTCAACGGATACACGGTCATAAGCGACAAATTATCACTAGATGCCATCGGGCAGGGGATTGGACAGTTCCTTCATCTCACTGATCGCCGGTACGGCCATCGGGTCCAGCCCATGGGCCAGCGCAAGGTACAGCGAGGCGAAGTCGGGCACCGCCACCAGCGACGCGAGACGCTCCAGGCTGGAGCCTCCCTCGGCGGTGAGCACATCGCACCGGACGCCGCGCCGGTCGGCCAGCGTCTGGATGGCGTCGGCCCGGCGTTCCTCGACGGCGACCGGCTCGTCGGCGTCGTCCTCCGGGTTGAGCCCGCCGTCGCGGAAGACCACCAGCCGCAGGCGGGTCAGGTCGTTGTCGGTGTCGTCGTCCGGGTCGGCGAAGATGTCCCGCGACGTCTCGGCCAGGCCGCCGAAGACGCCGTCGAGCAGCCCCACCCGGCCCCGGCCGGCCTCGCCGAGGGCGCCGGCCATCACCGGATAGCGGGCGTTCGCCGCCAGGGTGTCGGCGAACCGCCGGGCCGCCACGGTGGCCAGCGGCGAGGAGCCCCAGACGATCGGCACCGAGCCGGCCAGGCCGAGCGCCAGCTCCTTGGCCGGGTTGACGAAGGAGTCGGCGCCGGGGCGGCAGCGCTCGGCGTCGGCGTCCAGGCGGGTGGCGGTCTCGGCGACGTCCGCCTCGGCCAGCTTGGCGATCCCCAGCGCCCGGCCGGCGAAGAGCACCGGGATGGTGAGGCCCCACAGGGTGGCCCGGGCCGGCGCCCGGCGCGGCACGCCGATGAACGGGGCACGGGCCCGCTCGGCCAGCGCCTCCAACTCGGAGCCGGGGTTGCCGATGGCGACCAGGCGGGCGCCCCGGCGGGCGGCGGCCTCGGCGGCGGCGATCGCCTCCGGGCTCCGGCCGGAGGCGGACACCGCGATCACGACGTCGGCCGCGCCGACCCAGCCCGGCACACCCGCGCTGCGGTGCCCGATGATCGGGACCGGACAGCGCGGACCGGCGACGGTGGACAGGATGCTGCCGGTGAGCCCGGCGGTGCCGATGCCGGCGACCACCACGGCACGCGGGCGTCCCTCGTCGGCGAGCATGCTCAGGTCGACCTCGGCGGCGAGCGCCGCGGCCTCCCGCACCTGCGCGCCGGCCGAGGCGGTGGCCCGCAGCATGCCGCCGGGGTCGTTGTCGAACATCGACTTCTCGTCGTTGAGCAGCGACTCGTCGGCGACGCGGTGGCCGTTGACCCCGGAGGATCCGCTCATCGGGCCGGCCATCAGTCCTTCTCCTCCTGGGCGGCGCCCCCGGCGGACTTCTCGACGGACCCGCCGGCCGGCCGCGAGGCGTCCGAAGAACCGGCGGGCAAGGTGTCCGGGGACGCGGCGGGCGCGTCGCCGGGCAGCCGTGCCTCGTCCAGCAACAGGATCGGGATGTCGTCGCGGATCTCGAAGACCCGGCCGCACTCGGTGCACGTCAGCGTCTGCGCGCCGGCATCGTGCTCGAGGGGCGCGTGATGGGTGTCCGGGCAGGCCAGAATCTCCAGCAACTGCTGATCGAGCGCCACCGAGTAACTCCTAATCGCCGCGTAAGAACTCCGGTCGTGGCGATCCTATCCACGAACGATGGCGAGCACCTCGTCACGCAGCTTCGCCATCTGATCCGCGTCGGGCGCCTCGACGTTGAGGCGCAGCAGCGGCTCCGTGTTGGACGCCCGCAGGTTGAACCAGGCGCCGTCGTCGAGCTGGAAGGTCATCCCGTCGAGGTGGTCGACCCGGGCGTCCGGGAACGCGGCCCGTACCTCGGCGATCTTGGCGGCGGCGTCGGCCACCGTGGAATTGATCTCACCGGAGGCGGCGTACCGCTCGTACTCGGCGGCGAACTCGGACAGCGGCAGGTCCTGGCCACCGAACGCGGCCAGCACGTGCATGGCGGCCAGCATGCCGGTGTCGGCGAACCAGAAGTCGCGGAAGTAGTAGTGCGCCGAGTGCTCGCCGCCGAAGACCGCGTTGGTGGCCGCCATCTCGGACTTGATGAACGAGTGGCCGACCCGGCTGCGGACCGGCTTGCCGCCGTTCTCGGTGATGATCTCCGGCACCGCGGCCGAGGTGATCAGGTTGTGGATGATCGTGCTGCCGGGGAACTTGGCCAGTTCCCGGGTGGCGACCAGCGCGGTGATCGCGGACGGCGAGACCGGGTCGCCCTTCTCGTCGACGACGAAGCACCGGTCGGCGTCGCCGTCGAAGGCGAGGCCGATGTCGGCGCCCTGCTCGCGAACGGCCTTCTGGAGATCGACCAGGTTCTTCGGGTCGAGCGGGTTGGCCTCGTGGTTGGGGAACGAGCCGTCCAGCTCGAAGAAGAGCGGTGCGATGGTCAGCGGCAGGGCGGGCAGCACCTGGTCGCCGAGGACGGCCGGGACGGTGTAGCCGCCCATGCCGTTGCCGGCGTCCACGATGACCTTGAGCGGCCGGATGGCGGAGAGGTCCACGAGCGAGCGCAGGTACGCCGCGTAGTCGGCGAGCACGTCCCGCCGCTCCACCTGGGACGGGCCGTCGGCCTCCGCGTTGAGGTCGGCGAGCAGTTGCTGGGCACGCTGGCGGACGATCACGAGACCGCTGTCCTGGCCGACCGGGCGGGCGCCGGCACGGCACAGCTTGATGCCGTTGTACTCCGCCGGGTTGTGGCTGGCCGTGAACATCGCGCCGGGCAGGTTCAGCGCGCCGGACGCGTAGTAGAGCTGGTCGGTCGACGCGAGCCCGATGTTGATCACGGCGGTGCCGGCCGCGTTGACGCCCCGGGCGAACGCGGCGGCCAGGCCGGGGCCGGACTCCCGCATGTCGTGACCGATCACGATCTGGTCCGGCTCGTCACCGGACTCGCGCAGCATCTCGACGAACGCCGTGCCGATCGCCCGGGCCACCGTCTCGTTGAACTGGTCCGGAACGATTCCCCGTACGTCGTACGCCTTGATGATCCGCGAAAGATCAGACACCACTACACCCCTCAGCGAAAGTCCCCTTTGGGCCCGAGGGTATCGGAGCGCCTTGTGCCCCAAGGTTTTAACCGCGCGGCCGGTCGGTTAACTCAGAAGATCACGACAGGCCCGGTCGGCGGCCCGTGTCGTCTCGGGCAGCCGGAACCGTGGCGCGAGCGCGAGGGTCAGTTCGCAGGCTCGTTCCAAGCCGATCCGGTGACCGACCGAGACGAAGACCGGTTTGACCCCGGTCTGGGTACGCAGCACCGCCCCGACCGTCTCTCCGGCGTCGACCAGCGGTGACCGCGCGCCCCGCTGTTCGCCGACCGGCTCCCAGTCTCCCACCAGCCGGGTCTTTGCGACGCCGAATGCCGGGAGATCGGTCAGAACACCCAGATGGGCGGCCAGCCCGAAGCGGCGCGGGTGGGCCAGTCCGTGCCCGTCGCAGATCAGGACGCCGGGCCGGACGGTCAACCGTTCGAGTGCCTCCATCAGGGCGGGCACCTCCCGGAAGGCGAACAGCCCGGGGACGTACGGGAACGCCGGCTCACCACGGACCAGGGCGGTGTCCACGACCGTGAGGTCGGCGGTTCGCAACACCACGACGGCGGCGGCGAGGCGATCGCCGTCGTAGGCCACGTCCAGTCCCGCCACGGTCTCCGGCGCGACCGGTCCGGGGGCGGTCACCACCCGGGATCGCAGGGTGTCCTGCACGGCGAGGGCTTCTTCTTCGGTACGGGGCCAGGGTTGCACGGCTCGCAGCATAGAGACTGTTGTCACTTGTGGTGATGGGGGTCACGATGGGGCAGGAGGTGCTGCCGGTGAACCCGTGGCTTGCCCTTACCCCCGGAGACGACCCGGCCGAGCGGATCCGTCAGGTCGGCCGCGCCCATGAGCGGTTCCTGGCCGGTGAGCCGCGCTCGGCGACGATGCGCACCGTGGTCACCGATTCGTGGGTCCGGTCGGCCGCGCACATCCGGGCCGACGCCACCGCCCCGATCGATCTGGCCGACGCCGACCTCGAGGCGTACCGGTCGGCGCACCCACTGGCCCGGGTGATGCCGATCTTCCGGGATCTGCTGGGCGGCCTGGCCGAGGACGGCGACCACATCCTGGCGGTCTGTGACGGGCACGGCCGGCTGCTGTGGGTGGAGGGGCATCCGGCCACGCTGCGCGGCGCCGCGTCGATGAACTTCGTGCCCGGGGCCCGCTGGGACGAGGCGCACGCCGGCACCAACGCGCCCGGCACCGCGCTCGCCGTCGACCACGCGCTGCAGATCTTCGCGACCGAGCACTTCAGCCAGCCGGTGCAGCGGTGGACGTGCGCGGCCGCCCCGGTCCACGACCCCGGCACCGGGCGCCTGCTGGGGGCGATCGACGTCACCGGCGGCGACCATCTCGCCAATCCGCACAGCCTCGCTCTGGTACGGGCCACCGCGCTCGCCGCCGAGGCGTACCTCCGTGGGGTCATGCCGATCCCCCGTCAGCCGCGGATCGCGGCACTCGGCCGGGACGACGCCGTGCTGGCGCGGGGCGGCCGCACGACACGGCTCGGACGCCGGCACTCCGAACTGCTGGTCCTGCTCACCGTGCATCCGGAGGGCCGCACCGGCGATCAGCTCGGTCTCGACCTGTACGGCGACGACGTGAACCCGGTGACGGTCCGCGCCGAACTGTCCCGTCTGCGCCGCATCCTCGGCCCGGAACTGCTGGACTCGCGGCCTTACCGGTTGCGTGCCCCCGTGGAGACCGACTTCGGCACCGTGTCGCGCCTGCTGGACGCCGGGCGGACGGCGGAGGCGCTGGACGCCTATCCCGGCCCGTTGCTGCCCGCTTCGGACGCGCCGGGCGTCATCCGGCTGCGGCGGCGGCTGGACGATCGGCTGCGTGCCGCGATCCTGAGTTCCGGGGAGCGGCGTCTGCTCCAGTCCTGGTTGAACAGCCCGTGGGGCGGCGACGATCTGGACCTCTGGGAGGCGTACGCGGCTCTGGCCCCGGCCGATCCGCTGGCCGCCCGCCGGGTCGCCGCCCTGAACCGGGAATACGCGTGCAACGTTCCTGCAACGTGGCCGTAACTAGCGTCCGCCTCAATAGAGGGAGGCGAGACCGTGACCATCTACACCCCGCCCGGTTCCGACGGCGCCATCGTCAGCTATCAGTCGCGCTATGACCACTACATCGGCGGCGAGTACGTCCCGCCCGCCCGGGGCCGGTACTTCACCAACCCGTCCCCGGTGACCGGGCAGGTCTTCTGCGAGGTCGCCCGCGGCACCGAGGAGGACGTGGAGAAGGCCCTGGACGCCGCCCACGCCGCGGCCCCGGCCTGGGGCCGCACCTCGCCCGCCGAGCGTTCGCTGATCCTCCACAAGATCGCCGACCGGATGGAACAGAACCTGGAGAAGCTCGCCGTCGCCGAGGCCTGGGAGAACGGCAAGCCGGTACGCGAGACGCTGGCCGCCGACCTGCCCCTGGCGATCGACCACTTCCGCTACTTCGCCGGTGTCATCCGCGCCCAGGAGGGCACCGCCGGCGAGTTGGACTCCGACACCGTCGCCTACCACTTCCACGAGCCGCTCGGCGTGGTCGCGCAGATCATCCCGTGGAACTTCCCGATCCTGATGGCGGTGTGGAAGCTGGCCCCGGCCCTGGCCGCCGGCAACGCGGTCGTGCTGAAGCCGGCCGAGCAGACGCCCGCCTCGATCCACTACCTGTTCTCGCTGATCGGCGACCTGATCCCGGCCGGCGTCGTGAACATCGTCAACGGTTTCGGTGTGGAGGCCGGCAAGCCGCTGGCGAGCTCGAACCGGGTCGCCAAGGTCGCGTTCACCGGCGAGACCACCACCGGCCGCCTGATCATGCAGTACGCCTCGGAGAACCTGATCCCGGTCACCCTGGAGCTGGGCGGCAAGAGCCCGAACATCTTCTTCGACGACGTCTCCCGGGCCGACGACGACTTCTTCGACAAGGCGCTCGAGGGCTTCGCGATGTTCGCCCTCAACCAGGGCGAGGTGTGCACCTGCCCGTCCCGGGCGCTGATCCAGCAGAGCCACTACTCCGACTTCCTGGCCGCCGGTGTGAAGCGGGTGGAGAACCTCAAGCAGGGCAACCCGCTGGACACCGACACCCAGGTCGGGGCGCAGTCGTCCAACGACCAGCTGGAGAAGATCCTGTCGTACCTGGACATCGGCCGGCAGGAGGGCGCCCGGGTCCTGGTCGGCGGCGCGAAGGCGGAGATGCCCGGCGATCTGGCCGGCGGGTACTACGTGCAGCCGACGATCTTCGAGGGCCGCAACAACATGCGGATCTTCCAGGAGGAGATCTTCGGGCCGGTGGTGTCGGTCACGCCGTTCGGGGACTTCGACGACGCCATCAAGATCGCCAACGAGACGCTCTACGGCCTCGGCGCCGGCGTCTGGACGCGCGACGGCAACCAGGCCTACCGGGCCGGGCGGGCGATCAAGGCGGGCCGGGTGTGGACGAACTGCTACCACCTCTACCCGGCGCACGCCGCGTTCGGTGGCTACAAACAGTCCGGCATCGGCCGGGAGAACCACGCGATGATGCTCAACCACTACCAGCAGACCAAGAATCTCCTGGTCAGCTACTCGCCGAAGGCCCTCGGATTCTTCTAGGCCATGGCGACGAGAGTAGACGTGACTCCCGCCGCCGCCGATCTCATGCGGCGGCTGCGGGAGGAACACGGCCCGCTGATGTTTCACCAATCCGGTGGGTGCTGTGACGGCAGCTCCCCGATGTGCTATCTGGAGGGTGAATTCCGGACCGGCAGGTCTGACGTGCTGCTGGAGTCCCTGGCGATCGAGGGGGTGCCGGAACCGATCACTTTCTGGATGTCGGCCGGCCAGTTCGAGCTCTGGAAACACACCCATCTCACGGTGGACGTGGTCCCCGGTCGCGGTTCCGGTTTCTCGCTGGAGGCGCCGGAGGGCGTGCGGTTCCTGATCCGCTCCCGGCTCCTGACCGAAGCGGAGCTCGCGGAACTGAGCTGAAGATCAAGTCAAGGGCGGGGCCTCGGCCCCGCCCTTCGGCGTGCGCGATGATACTCCGGCCAAAATCAATGTGGTCGGCTTTTGGTACGAAAGATGGGGACGGACTGGCGTCCTGCCGATAACCCAGGCATCGTCGTCAGCGCGTAACCGACCTGGGGAGGTCACTTGATACGCCTGTCGCACACCCGGAAGGCCGTCATGATCAGCGCACTGCTGGTCATGACCGGCGTGCTCGGCCAAGCGACCGCGGCGATGAGCACCGCGCAGGAACAGCCGGACCCGATCGTTCCAGCCGCCCCCGCGCCGTCCGTCACCGCGTCCAGCTCCGCGCCCGCGCCGACACAGAAAGCACCGAAGCCCACCCCGACGAAGAACTCGCCCCGTGTCGAGAACGCCGTCGTCGACACCAAACCCAAGGGGCGTACCGGCCCGGCGGGCAGCATCATGACCACCGGCGGCAAGGGCGTGGCGCTCACCTTCGACGACGGTCCCGACCCCGACTACACGCCGAAACTGCTGCGCCTGCTCGCCAAGCAACAGGTGAAGGCGACGTTCTGCCTGGTCGGCACGCAGGCACGGCGCCACCCCGATCTGGTGAAGGCGATCGTCAAGGGCGGCCACAGTCTCTGCAACCATTCGTGGAACCACGATCTCAAACTGGGCAAGAAGTCCCACGCCGCCATCCGCGCCGACCTGGAACGCACCAACGCCGCCATCCGCGCCGCGGTCCCCGGCGCCAAGATCCGCTACATGCGGGCTCCCGGTGGCAACTTCACTCCCGCCATGGTCAGGGTCTCCACGAGCCTGGGCATGCGCTCGATCTACTGGAAGGTCGACCCCCGCGACTGGGAGCATCACAAGGGCGAGTCCCACGACGCCCACCGCAAGCGCGTCATCCGCATCGTCCAGCGGCAGACCCGCGCCGGCGCGATCGTCCTCTCCCACGACTACGCCCAGCCGGACACCATCGACGCCTACCGCGTCCTGCTCCCCTGGCTGCACAAACGCTTCAAGCTGGTCCCGCTGACCTGATCAGCTCCCCATTTCCAAACCCGTCTCCAGCACGGCGCACGGTGCCCCACCGCCTTCCAAACCCCTTCTCTGGTACGGCGTGCGCCGCCCCGCCGAATCCGCCCCGTCCCGCCGGTCCCACGCGAGGCGCTGCCGGGTCGAGCCGGCGACGCGCCCGCCGGGCTGAGATCGGTGGTTCGGCTGACTCAGGGCTGTCTCGACAGTGTCGAGTCAGCCCTGAGCCAGCCGCCTTTGGGGCGCAACCACTCACGCACGTCGCCCGGGGTGGCTCGCGTTCTGGACGCGCCAGCGGCCAGCGGGGCGCGCCGGGCCCTCGGCGGGAGCAACGGTCAGCACCACCCACCCCGCCACGACATGGGGTTGATCTTCAGCGGGGAGGTTGATCGCGCTCGGCTTCGGGTGGGTCTCAGTGGGAGGGGGGAATCACTCTCAAGTGGCCGCGGCGGCCGGTCTGGGGGGTGTGGTCGGTGTCGTCCGGGCGTGGGTGCACCGGGCGGGCGGCCTCGCGGACGGCCTCGGCCAGAGCGACCAGGTCGTCGGTGGTGGGGGGTGGGGGCGCGAAGTCGCCGTCGTGGCGGACCAGTTCCCAGCCTCGGGGGGCGGTGAGGCTGCGGGCGTGCGGCTCGCACAGGTCGTAGGTGTGGGGTTCGGCGAAGGCCGCGAGAGGGCCCACGACGGCCGTGGAATCGCCGTAGACGTAGGTCAGGGTGGCGACCGCCTGTCGGGGACAGCCGTTCCGGGAGCAGCGCCGTGGTGACCTCACGGCGGCAACTTATCTCCCCGCCCGCGATTCTGGGGAGTGTTGCCCCGCGACACGCCGACTCGGACGCATCACGATTCGGCCATGGTCGTTAGACACGCCGCCCCGTTGGGGCGAAATCACGGCGCGGACACACGATGAGCACGGGCTGACCGCTCGTGCCGCCCCGGTGGGGATACGCTGGCCGCGTGACCACCAGCCCTGAACGCCGCCGAACGGATGGCAAGGTGAAGCGCGGTTCCGGCCCGGGTCATCCGGCTCGGCGCGACCGGCACGGGCGCGGACTCCGCGGCCGTCTGGTTCCGGCGACCGTGCCACTGGCCCGCACCAAGGCCGAGATCTTCGACGACCTGGTGCTGGACACGGTGGAGAGCCTGGAGCGCCGCTACGCCAAGGAGCTGGCCGGCGTGGAGTTCGCGGTCGAGGACGTGCCGCCGGAACTCAACGTCTACGACTCGGATGTGCTCGAGGACGGCGAGGTGCCCCTGGCCCGGCTGCTGCCCGGCCGCCCGGGGCGGCACGAGCTGCCGCCGCGGATCGTGCTCTACCGGCGCCCGCTGGAATTCCGGGCGATGGATCGCGAGGACCTCGCCGACCTCGTCCACGACGTGATCATCGAGCAGGTAGCCAACCTGCTCGGAGTGGATCCGGACGAACTGGCCTGAGGTCAGGCCACGCGCCGTTTGAGTTTGCGACGTTCACGTTCGGACAGTCCACCCCAGATCCCGAAGCGTTCGTCGTGGCCGAGCGCGTACTCCAGGCACTCGACCTTGACATCACAGCGGCCGCAGATGCGCTTCGCCTCGCGCGTCGAGCCACCCTTCTCCGGGAAGAAGGCCTCGGGATCGGTCTGCGAACACAGCGCCCGTTCCTGCCACTCGGGCGCGTCCCCGAGCAGGTCTACCCCTTCAACCTGCGCTTCCATCGGCGTGCCTCCAAAATTCCGCGCCGGCGTGAAGCCAGCGCTGACCCCCCACGCACGCGGCGTGTTTTTGCGGGTTCGACGCCTTTGTGCCACATCGTCCCCGCAACCCCACCAAAATTACACGCGTGTAAGACGTGCGTCGTCAAGCCGAACCTGCTAAATGGGCCCGTTTCCCCCACGCTTGAGAACGGTTCACGGCCCCGTTCCAGCCATATCTCTCCAGAACGCCGGAAGGTAACGCGAGGCCGGGCCTTCGCGTCCAATTTAACCCGATTTGTGACCTGGGGACAGGGGGTCCCCCAGGACGGGTCCGCCGAATGGATCACGTTTTGTCAGCGGCGCCCGTACACCGTGGTCCGTTCCACGGCCGGGCGACCGGCGGAAGCGGCGAGTTCTTTCAACTCCGCGACAGTGCGGGCCGACCCGTGTTCCGAACCGGCCATTCGTGAAATTGTTTCCTCCATCAGAGTTCCGCCGAGGTCATTGCAGCCACTGTTCAACATCACCCGGGTTCCCTCGTCGCCGAGTTTCACCCATGAACACTGAATGTTGTCGATCCGGCCGTGCAGCAGCACCCGCGCCATGGCGTGCACCACCCGGTTCTCCCTCCAGGCCGGACCGGGGCGGGCGATGCCGGCCAGGTAGATCGGGGCGTTCGTGTGCACGAACGGGAGCGCCACGAACTCCGTGAAACCGCCCGTGACGTCCTGGATGCCGGCCAGCACCCGGAAATGGCCCAGCCACTGGCGGGGGTGGTCGACATGGCCGTACATCATGGTCGAGCTGGAACGGATGCCCACCTGGTGCGCTGTGGTCACCACGTCGACCCAGGCGGAGGCGGGCAGCTTGCCCTTGGTGAGGACCCAGCGCACGTCGTCGTCCAGGATCTCGGCCGCGGTGCCCGGGATGGTGCCGAGACCCGCCTCCCTGAGGTCGGTCAGCCACTCCCGCAGCGAGACACCCGCCTTCGCCGAGGCGGTGACGATCTCCATCGGGGAGTACGCGTGGACGTGCATCCCGGGCACCCGCTCCTTCACGGCCCGGACCAGATCGGCGTACGCCGTGACCGGCATCTTCGGGTCGATGCCGCCCTGCATGCAGACCTCGGACGCGCCGTCCCGCCAGGCCTCCTCGGCCCGGTCGGCGACCTGCTCGACCGACAGCCGGTACGCGTCGGCGTCCTTCTCCCGCTGGGCGAACGCACAGAACCGGCAGCCCACGTAACAGACGTTCGAGAAGTTGATGTTGCGGTTCACCACGTACGTGATGTCGTCGCCGTTGACCTCGCGGCGCAGACCGTCGGCGATCCGGGCCAGCTCGTCGAGGGCCGGGCCGTCGGCGTTGAACAGCGCCATGGCCTTGTCCTCGTGCTTCTCCAGCAGCAGCGCGCCCGGGTCGGTCTCGGCCAGCCTGAGGGCCGCCACCACGTCGGTCGGCATGCTTCTCGGCGCGCTCTTGACGTGCGCGGCCACCTCGTCCCAGTCGCCGTAGACGTCGTCGAAGTCGGTGCGGCGGTCCTCGCTGCGGCCGTCGGTGTCGATGCTCTTGAACAGGTCGGTGCGGCCGGTCCCGAAGGCGTCGTCGGGCTCCTGCCACGGCAGGCCGACGGGACTCGCGCCCGGCTCGGCCAGGCCGCTGCTCTCGGCCAGCGCCGCCACGTGCGCCTTGATCCGCGGATCCAGCCAGCCCTCGTCACCGCGGCGAACGTACTCCGGGTAGATGGTGAGGCGCTCCCGCAGCTCGAAACCGGATTTCTCCGACATCTCGGCGAGCAGGTCGATCTGGGGCCAGGGGCGCTCGGGGTTGACGTGATCCGGGGTCACCGGCGAGACGCCGCCCCAGTCGTCGATCCCGGCCCGCAGCAGCAGGGCGAACTCGTCGTCGATCAGATTCGGCGGGGCCTGGATCCGGGCGCGCGGGCCCATGATGATCCGGGCGACGGCCACCGTGGCGGCCAGCTCGCGCAACTCGGCGTCCGGCATCCCGCGCATCGCCGTGTCCGGCTTGGCGCGGAAATTCTGGACGATGACCTCCTGGACGTGCCCGAACTCCCGGGCCGTCCGGCGGATCGCGAACAGCGACTCGACCCGCTCGGCGGCGGTCTCGCCGATGCCGATCAGGATCCCGGTGGTGAACGGCACACCGACCCGGCCGGCGTCGTCCAGCACCCGAAGCCGGACCGCCGGCTCCTTGTCGGGCGAACCGAAGTGCGGACCGCCCTTCTCCGACCAGAGCCGGGTGGCGGTGGTCTCCAGCATCATGCCCATGCTCGGCGCCACCGGCTTGAGCCGCTGGAGCTCGGCCCAGCTCATCACCCCCGGATTGAGGTGCGGCAGCAGGCCGGTCTCCTCCAGCACCGCGATGGCGCAGGCCCGCACGTAGTCGAGGGTGGAGTCGTAGCCCCGCTCGTCCAGCCACTGCCGGGCCGCCGGCCACCGCTCCTCCGGCCGGTCGCCGAGGGTGAACAGCGCCTCCTTGCAGCCCTGCGCGGCGCCCTGGCGGGCGATCTCCAGCACCTCGTCGCGCTCCAGGAACGCGGCCGGCAGCTTGTGCGGCACGGTCGCGAAGGTGCAGTAGTGACATCGGTCACGGCAGAGCCGGGTGAGCGGGATGAAGACCTTGCGGGAGTACGTCACGACGCCCGGACGCCCGGCCTCCCGCAGACCGGCGTCCCGAATGCCGCCGGCGATCGCCAGCAGCTCGTCGAACTGGTCTCCGGTGGCCGCGAGCAACGCGGTCGCCTCGTCGGTGTCGATCGCTCTGCCGTCGGCGGCGCGGCGCAGTGCGCGGCGGATGCTCGCCGGTGTCGGCACGGGTTCCACGTTGGCCTCTACCACGCAAAGCAGCCTAGGCCGGAATCGTTTCGCCCGCCGCCGTGCTTCCCCGGCCCGGGAAGTGTCGTGAAACACCCCCGGACCGGGAACAGGGTCACTGACGGGGCGGATCCTGGTCGGCCGGGCCGAATCCGGGACGGTTCTCCGGCAGCACCTCGGTGTGGTCGGTGCCCTCCTCGGGCGCGGCCGGCGCGGTCGGCGGCGTGGCCGGAACCGCCTGGGTCGGCTCGGCCGGCGGAACCACCTGCGTCGGCTCGGCGAACGGCGCGGCCGGCGGCGGCGTGGGGGCTCCGCTCGCGGGCTGACCCCAACCGGGCGGCGGCGACACCGGAGTCACGCTCACCGGCGGGCCCCAACCCTGAGGCGGCGGGACCGGAGCCCCGCTCACCGGCGGCTGGCCCCAACCCGGCGGCGGCACCGGAGCCCCGCTCACCGGCGGCTGGCCCCAACCGGGCGGCGGCGGGTACTGGCCGGTGGCGTACCCGGGCGGCGGCACCGATCCCGGCTGCGGGTAGGCGGCGTACGGAGCCTGCCCGTAGGGCTGACCGTACGGCTGGCCGTAGACGCCGGGCTGCGGCTGGGGCTTCGGCACGTGGTAGAGGCCCTGCCAGAGGCGGAACACCGCGTACCCCGCGACGCCCAGCACACCCAGATAGGCGACCCGGTAGAGCAGGGCCGTGAAAGCGGTCCCGGCGTTCAGGGTGGCGAGGCCGCTCACCCCGAAGAGGATCCCGAAGATCACCCCGAAGACGGACGCCACCACGTACTCGATACCGGCGATCATGGTGATCAGCCGGGCCCGCGGGTGAACCGGCTTGACGCCCACCGCGAGGAGCACGGCCCCGAGCGGGAAGAGGACCGTCTCGAAATTCACGAAGGCGCTGAAGCTGTACCGGGTGCTCGCCATGAAGTCGTCGCCGAACATCCCGACGAAGCCCACGAAGAGAAACACTGCGGGGGCGCCGACGAGGGCGTACGCCGCCAGGTCACGCACGGGCCGGAGGAACTGCCCGACAGGCTTCTCGGCGGCCGGTCCCGGCTGCGGTGGTGTGGTCACGATTGCTCCCGGTGCGGTGATCGAGGTCGGCCCAGAGTAAACCGATACCCGCCACCCGAGGAGACGACGTGGGTGCGGGAGGATGAGGGAATGCGGATCGTGGTCCTGACCGGGGGCATCGGCGGTGCCCGTTTCCTCGTCGGCGTGCGCGCGCACGCCCGCGCCATCGGCGCCGACGTCACGGCGATCGTGAATGTCGGCGACGACGTACAGATGCACGGCCTCCAGATCTGTCCCGACCTGGACAGCGTCATGTACACGCTGGGCGGCGACGCCGACCCGCAGCGTGGCTGGGGCCGGGTCGGTGAGACCTGGGTGGTCAAGGAGGAGCTGGCGAAGTACGGGGTGGAGCCGTCCTGGTTCGGCCTCGGTGACAAGGACACTGCCACCCACCTGGTGCGCACCACCATGCTGAACGCCGGATACCCACTCTCCGCGGTCACCGCGGCGCTGTGCGAGCGCTGGCAGCCGGGCATCACCATGCTGCCGGCCACCGACGACCGGCTGGAGACGCACGTGGTCGTGGACGTCGACGGCGAGCGGAAGGCGATCCACTTCCAGGAGTGGTGGGTGCGCCACCGCGGCGAGGTGCCGACGCACCGGTTCGTCTTCCGCGGCGCCGAGACGGCGAAACCGGCCGCCGGTGTGCTCGAAGCGATCACGGCCGCCGACGTGGTGCTGATCGCGCCGAGCAATCCGGTGGTCAGCATCGCGCCGATCCTCGCCGTACCGCATCTGAGGGAGGCCGTGGCGAACGGCCCGGCGCCGGTCGTCGGGGTGTCGCCGATCATCGGTGGCGCGCCGGTCCGCGGCATGGCCGACAAGTGCCTGGCCACCCTGGAGGTCGAGGTGAGCGCCGGTGGGGTCGGCCGGATGTACGGCCCGCGCTCCGAAGGCGGCCTGCTGGACGGCTGGCTGGTGGACGAGTCGGACGCCGGGGTGCGGATGCCCGGCGTGGCCACCCGCGCCGTGCCGCTGTGGATGCGCGACGAGGTGACCACGGCCCGGATGGTCGCCGACGCGCTGGAGCTGGGCGGTGTCGCGTGATCGACGGTCTGGAGATCCTGCCGGTCCGCGGCATCGGTGACGTCACCGCCGGAGACGACCTGGCCGGGCTGATCACCGGCGCGGCGCCGTGGCTCGCCGACGGCGACGTCCTCGTGGTGACCAGCAAGATCGTGTCGAAGGCGGAGGGCCGTCTGGTCGAGGTCCCGGCCGACGGGCCCGAACGGGAGGAGGCGCGGCAGCGGGCGCTGGCCGGCGAGACCGCCCGGGTGGTGGCCCGCCGCGGCAACACCACCATCGTCGAGACCCACCACGGTTTCGTGATGGCGGCGGCCGGCATCGACGCGTCGAACGTCGACAAGACCCACCTCGTGCTGCTGCCCCGCGACCCGGACGCCTCGGCCCGCCGGCTGCGCGCCGGGTTCCGGGCCCGTGGACTGGACGTGGCGGTCATCGTCTCCGACACGATGGGGCGGGCCTGGCGCAACGGCCTCACCGACGTGGCCCTCGGCGCGGCGGGCATCGACGCGCTTCTCGACCATCGTGGGCAGGTCGACCCGTACGGCAACGAGCTGAGCCTCACCCAGATGGCCGTGATCGACGAGCTGTCCGCGGCCGCCGAACTGGTCAAAGGCAAATGCGACCGGGTGCCGGTCGCGGTGGTGCGTGGTTACCCGCGCACCACACCGGGTGACGGCCCGGGCGCGTCGGTTCTGGTCCGCGACTCCGCCGGCGACATGTTCCGATGGGGTACGGCGGAGGCCCGCGCCCTCGGTCTGCGCGAGGCGGCGCTCGGTGAGCATCCCGCGGCGGAGGCGGCGCCGGACCCCGCGGCCGTCCACCGCGCTCTCGCCACGGCCGGTGTCCCCGCCGCCGAACTGGACCTGGCCGCCGGGACGATCCGGCTGCGCCCGGCCGGGACCGGGCCGGCCGCGCTGATCCGGGCCGGCGCCGACGCCCAGCGTCTGCGGGCCGCCCTGCTGGCCGAGGACATTCCCACCGGCCTCGCGATCGACGACGAGGGCGTCACTCTGACCTGCCGGAGCGGTAACGAAGCGGAGGCGGCGACATGAGCGAGCTTGCGAGCGAATCGGTCAGCTCAGGGTTGAACTCATGGCGACGCCGGAGCGCAGCGGAGGCGGCGACATGAGCGAGCTGTATCAGGATGCCGTCGATGTGCTGTCGACGTGGATCGCCACGTCCGAGGTCGCCGAGACGAACCGCAAGCGCACCCTCGGCCTGCTCGCCGACGGCCCGGTCGCGATGACCCGCGCCCACCGGGCCGGGCACGTCACCGCCAGCGCCCTGATCGTCGACGACGCGCGGCGGGTCCTGCTCTGCCTGCACGGACGCCTGGGCCTCTGGATGCAGTTGGGCGGGCACTGCGAGGAGGGCGACGGAACCCTCGCGGCCGCGGCGTTCCGGGAGGCCACCGAGGAGTCCGGCATTCCCGGCCTGGTTCTCGATCCGGTGCCGATCGACATCGACGTCCACGAGGTTCGCTGCGGCGCCGGGGACGGCTCGCCGGCCACCTCGTCGGTTCACTTCGATGTCCGATTCCTGCTGCGCGCCCCGTCCGGCGCCATCGCGCGGATAAGTGACGAGTCGTCAGATCTAGCGTGGTTCGACCCCGACGCTCTACCGTCTCCACTGGCCGCCGGCACGATCCAGCAGATCGCCCCCGCCCTGGCCCGCCTGTCGTCGCGCGCCGTTTGAGATGGAGACATGCGTAACACCCCGAGGCCGGCCATCCCCGCCCTGGCCACCGTTCTGGCGCTGACCGCATGCGCCGGGCCCGGCACGGCCCCCGTCCCGGCCGCCGTCGACGCTCAGAACCCCGCCTGTCTGACGACCGATCTGGAGGCCACCGTCACGTTGCAGGCCACCGCCACCGGCCCGGAGCGCGCCGCCCTGGTCACGTTGATCAACAACGCGGGCCGGGACTGCACCGTCGACGGCTGGCTGACGATCACGCTGGCGACCGCCGGCCGCAAGGTGCTCCCGGTGCCGACCACGAAGGTGGACGAGCCCGCGCCGGCGGCCGAGTTCGTGGTGCGGCCGAGCCAGGCCGCCTACACCGGCCTCCGCTGGACCTCGTGTGCCCGCTCCGAGGACGACTGCCACGCCGGCGGCACGTTGCGTTACGACGTGGGCCAGAACAAGGACGGCCCGGCGGCCGTCCTCGCCGACTTCCCCACCTCGAAACGCAACGGCATCACCATGGCCGAGCTGCGGATCGGCTCTTTGCAGGCGTCCAGCGCCGAGGCCCTCGACTGGTGAGCCGACCGGCCTCGCCGCGTGGATCACGCCGGAGCAAGGCCTTAGATGTAGCCGTGCTGGCCGAGCTCCTTGAGCTGGTCGACGAGCTGCTTGACCTCCTGCGCCCGCTCCCGTGGGCACACCAGGACGGCGTCGGGCGTGTCCACGATGATGAGGTCCCGGACGCCCAGGGCGGCGACCAGACGGCTCGACGACGGCACCACGACCAGGCCTTCCGTCTCCCGCAGCAGCACGGTGGGCCGCTCGGCGCCGTCGTGCCCGACCACCACGTTGCCGGCCTGGTCCGCGGTGAGCACCTCGCCGAGGGTGTGGAAGTCGCCGACGTCGTTCCACCCGAAGTCGCCCGGCACGGTGCCGACCCGGCCGACCGAGGCCGCGCCCTCCATCACCGCGTAGTCCACCGAGATCTTGGGCAGCGTCGGCCAGACGTCACCCATCACCTCTTCCTGATCGGCCGTGCCCCACGCCTGCGCGATCCGGCTGACGCCCGCCGCGAGCTGCGGCTGCTGCCGGTGCAGCTCGGACAGGAAGGCGTCGGCACGCCAGACGAACATGCCGGCGTTCCACAGGTAGTTGCCGGACTTCACGTAGCTCTCGGCCACGTCGTACGTCGGCTTCTCCTTGAACTCCTCGACCTTCAACAGGGCGCCGGTGCCGAGCTGGCCGCCGCACTGGAGGTAGCCGTAGCCGGTCTCGGGCCGGGTCGGGGTGATGCCGAGGGTCATCAGCAGACCCTCCCGGGCGCCGGCCATCGCCGACCGGATCACGTCGGCGAACGCCTCCTTGTCGGCGATCAGGTGATCGGACGCGAAGGAACCCATGATCGCTTCCGGGTCGCGGCGGGCGATGACCGCGGCGGCCAGGGCGATCGCGGCGCACGAGTCCCGCGGGGACGGCTCGACCAGAACGTTGTCCTCCGGGACGGCGGAAAGCTGCCGGGAGACGGCGGCCGCATGAGCCACGCCGGTCACCACAAAAACCCGATCGGGTGAGGCGAGGGTGTCCAACCGGGCCACCGTCGCCTGGAGAAGGGACGCCTCGGTGCCGGTCAACGGGTGCAGAAACTTGGGATGACCGGCGCGAGACAGTGGCCAGAGACGGGTTCCGGTGCCGCCCGCCAGAACCACTCCGTACAACACAGCCTGTTCGTCGCTCATGCGCGGAGAGTTTAGTAGATGATCAAGCGGCGACTCGATTCCACGTTGTTACATGTACCTCCGCGCTTGACATCCAGGTGAACTCTTTCGCCCGGTCGAAGGCCGCCTTCGCCAACGTCCGGCGGCGCTGCTCGTCGTGCAGCAGGTCGGCCAGGTCCTCGGCGATCCGCTCCGGGGTCTCCGTCGTGTACGCGACAGCGTCGCCACCGACCTCCGGAAGCGACAGCCGGGGAGTGGTCAGCACCGGGGTGCCACAGGCCATCGCCTCCAGGATCGGCAGGCCGAACCCCTCCCCGAAGGACGGGTAGCAGGCCACCAGGGCGCCACCGAGGAAGCCGGGCAGGTCCGCGTACCGCAGATAGCCTGGTCGCAGCAGGCGCAGGTGTGCCGGGACCTCGGCCACCGCGCGGTCGATGTCGTCGTCGTGGCCCTGGCCGCCGGCGATCACCAGGGCCGGCGGGTGCGGCCAGTCGGCGACCGCCCGGACCCAGCCACGGATCAGGTTCGGCACGTTCTTCCGCGGCTCCTTGGCGCCCAGGAACGCCACATAGCCGGAGTCGCCCAGGCCGAGCCGGGCCCGGACCCGCGCCTTCTCGTCGTCGGTCGGCACGTGGAAGGCCGCCTGGTCCACCCCGTGGTACGCCACGTCGATCCGGGTCGGGTCCGCGTCCAGCAGGCGGATCAACTCGTCCCTGGTGGCCTTGCTGGGCACGATCACCCGGGCGGCCCGGCGCAGCGACGTCTTGATCGCGCTGCGGAAGAAGGTCCGCTTGGTGTTGTCGTAGTGCTCCGGCTCGGTGAAGAACGTGGCGTCGTGCACCGTCACCGTCACCGGGCAGCCGGTACGCAAGGGGCAGGTGTAGAACGGCGAGTGCAGCACCTTGGCCCCCACCTGCTGGGCGAGCAGCGGCAGACCGGTCTGCTCCCAGGCGAGACGGGCCGGGCGGTGCACGATCGCGGCGGGGCCCGGGATCACCTCCGCGGTGGGCAGCATGCGGCGGTAACGCTCCGCATCGGAGCGCTGGGCCACGACTGCGAGGTCCACTCGCTCGGGGCTGACCTGCCCGAGCGCTCCGAGCAGACCGTCGACATATCTGCCGACACCGCCCCGGTCCGCGGGGACACTGGTGGCGTCGACGAGCACTCGCGGGGGGCGACCGGGGGTCACGAGGCATCTCCTTGGCGTCTCTGACGTACCGATGCGGCGATGGAACTACCGACGATTCGAGGGTACGCCTGGATCGCGGCGCGGACGTGTCCACGACACCGACGATCGCCGCAGTCAACCCACGGCATCACGGACCGTAATCGTCAGGCGGGGGTTCGGGCCTTAAGGTGTGTGGTGATGAAAACGACGATCCCGCAGGCGTTCGCGGAGGCGGTCCGGCGTGACCCGGCCGCGCCCCTGCTGACCTGGTATGACGACGCAACCGGCGACCGCACCGAATTGTCCGGGGCGACCCTGGACAACTGGGTGTCGAAGACCGCGAACCTGCTGGTCGACGGGGTCGGCCTGGGGCACGGCGACGCGGTGGCCCTGCTGCTGCCGCCGCACTGGCAGACCGCGGCGCTGCTGCTCGGCGTGTCCGCGGCCGGTCTGGCCGCCGACCTGGGCGGCGACCCGCAGCCGGTGGAGGCCCTGTTCACCACCCCGGAGCTGGTGACCCGGGCGGCCGGCTGGACCTGCCTCGACCGGTACGCCACCGGCCTGCTGCCGCTGGCCATGCCGCTGCGCACGCTGCCGGACGGGTACGCCGACTATGTCACCGAGGTCCGCGAGCACGGCGACCACTTCCGCGGCGCCCCGGTCGCCGCGGCCGACCGGGCGCTGGCCGGACCGGTCGAGATGAGCCACCACGAGGTGGTCGACCTGGCTGCCGAGCGCGCCACCGAACTCGGCATCACCTCCGGCGCCCGCGTGATGATCGACACCGCGCTCTACCCGGACCCGGCCGACTGGCTGCTGGCCCCGCTGGTGGCCGGCGCCTCGATCGTCCTCTGCGCCAACCTGGACGGGCCGAGCACCGGAGCGCGGGCCGCCGCCGAAAAAGTCACTCTGACGCTGGCCTGACCCGGTGCCGGGCCAGGTCGGCGAAAGCGTTGAGCGAGTCCGGGTTGGCCAGGGCACCCTTCGCCGCCGCCGAGTCGACCGGGGTGCCGGTGAGGATCCGTTTCACCGGCACCTCCAGCTTCTTGCCGGACAGGGTGCGCGGCAGGGCGCGTACCTGGTAGGCGGCGTCCGGCACGTGCCGGGGGGAGAGCGCCCCGCGCAGCTCCCGCGCGATCCGGCCGCGCAGGGCGTCGTCGAGCTCGAGACCGTCGGCCAGCACGACGAAGAGCAGCAGCTCGCCGTTCGGGTCGCCGGGTTTGTCCAGGTGTACGACGAGCGAGTCGGCGACCTCGGGCAGGCTCTCCACCACCGAGTAGAACTCGGCGGTGCCGAGGCGTACGCCACCGCGGTTGAGCGTGGCGTCCGACCGGCCGGTGATCACGCAGCTGCCGTCGGTGTCGACGGTGATCCAGTCGCCGTGCCGCCAGACGCCCGGGAACACGTCGAAATACGCCTCCCGGTAGCGCGAACCGTCCGGATCGTTCCAGAACCCGACCGGCATGCTCGGCATCGGCGCGGTGATCACCAGCTCGCCCAGCCCGCCGATGACCGGCTTGCCCTCCGGGTCGAACGCCTCCACGCGCGCGCCGAGAGCGCGGCAGGCGATCACCCCGGCCCGCACCGGCAGCAGCGGTGACCCGCCCACGAAACCGGTGCACACATCGGTGCCGCCGGACAGGGAGGTCAGCTGCACGTCCGGGCTGACCGCCTCATACACCCAGCCCCAGCCCTCGGGGGGCAGCGGCGCCCCGGTGGATCCGAGACCCTTGAGCCGCTTGCGCGGGGTGATCCCGGCTTTGCGGCAGGCCAGCAGGAACGGCGCCGACGTCCCGAAATACGTGATCCCGGCGGTGTCGATCAGGTCCCACAGCGTGTCCAGCGAGGGCCAGCCCGGATTGCCGTCGAAGAGCACGACGGCCGCGCCCACGGCCGGGCCGCTGGCCAGGTAGTTCCACATCATCCAGCCGGTGGTGGTGAACCAGAAGAACCGGTCGGACGGGCCCAGGTCGTGGTGCAGCGCCAGGATTTTCAGGTGCTCCAGGAGGATGCCGCCGTGACCGTGCACGATGGGCTTGGGCAGGCCGGTGGTGCCGGAGCTGTAGAGCACGTAGAGCGGATGGTCGAACGGCACCGGCTCGAACTCCAGCGGATCGTCGCCGTCGAGATCACTCCAGTCACCACCTTCGTTCAGGTATCCGATGGTGATGACGTGTTCGATCGACGGAATCGCTGCCGTGATCGCGGCGATTTCCGGGCGCCGGTCGATGTCCTTGTCGCCGTACCGGTACCCGTCGGTCGCGACCAGCACCTTCGGCTCGATCTGGCTCCAGCGGTCGATCACGCTGCGGGCGCCGAACTCCGGCGCGCAGGAGGAGAAGATCGCGCCCAGGCCGGCCGTCGCCAGCATCAGCACGTAGGTCTCCGGGATGTTCGGGGCATAGGCCGCGACCCGGTCACCCTTGCCGACCCCACGGGCCTTCAGCCCGGCACGGACCCTCCGCACCTCCTCGCGCAGCCTCCGGCCGGTCAGCGTCACCGGCTCACGGGTCTGGGAGTACGCGACGACGACCGGATCGTCGGAGTCCCGCCCCGGCATCCGCAGCACGTTCTCGGCGTAGTTGAGGGTCGCCCCGGGAAACCAGCGGGCGCCCGGCATGGCGTCGCCGTCCAGCACCGCGGTCGCCGGCTCGTGCGCCACCACGTCGAAGTACTCCCAGATGGAGCCCCAGAAGCCGGAAAGGTCGGTGACGGACCACTCCCACAGCGCCGCGTAGTCGGCGAACGAGAGGCCCCGTTCCCGCTCCAGCCACTCCAGATAGCGCCCGATCCGGGACGTCTCCCGGATGTCCGCCGGCGGCTCCCAGAGAAGTGTGCCGGCCGTCACCACACCTGTCGTCATCACCACACCATAACGGTGGATCAATCGCCGTCCGGCCGGTGCTCGGCGCGGGCTTTCTGGATGGCCGCACGGCGTGCCAGACGGTGATCCCGGCGGATCATCGCCTCGGTGAACCGGCGCTTGTCGGCGTCGTCCTCGGGCCGCACCGACGGCACGGCACGCGGATGCCCGGCCGCGTCCACCGCCACGAACACCAGATAGGCGGTCGCCACCGGCAGCGGAACCGCGCCGACCGCGTCCCACCGCTCGGCCGCCAGTTTCACGCCCACCTCCATCGAACTGGTGCCGGTCCAGTTGACCTGGGCGTACGCGTGCACGAGGTCACCCACCCGGACCGGCTCCAGAAAGACGATCTCGTCGATCGCCGCGGTCACCGCGGTGCCACCGCTGTGCCGCGCCGCGGACGCGCCCGCCACGTCGTCCACAAACTTCATCAGTACGCCGCCGTGCACGGTTCCGTACAGGTTCACGTCGACGGCGGTCATGATCCGGCTCAGGGTGACCCGGGAGAGCGCCGTCGGCCGCCCGGAGTGCTGTTCTTCCATCCCCGGTACGTTACGGCGGAGTCGGCGTGCCCTTGCCGCGCCCGGGTACCGTGCCGGATCATGCGCCACGTCAGGTCGATCTTCTACGGGCTCGTGCTCGGACCCAGCATCTGGGTGCTGTGCGGTGTCGGATTCACACACGATCTGAGCAGCCGGGGGCGCGAACTGTTCGCCGCCGAGTCGATCTCCGGGCTCCTGCTGCTGCTGTTCGCCGGCATCCTCTTCACGATCCTCACCTTCGCGCCGGTCTCCCCCGCCGGCCCGGTCCTCACCGGCGCCGTCTACCTGGGCGTGACCATCTGGGCGTGGCAGTCCCCGACGGCGTACGCGGCACTGTGGGCCCCCGAGGTCTCCAAAGAGGGCTTCGACCTGAGCCGCCCCGGTTACGGGCTGGCCGCGCTCCTCGCCGTTCCCCTTCTCGGCACCGCGCTGAGCGCCCGCCGCTGGGCCCGCTACGAGCCCCCGGTCCTGCCGATCATCGGCGAGATCGCCCGCTTCCGCGGCGCCGCCAAGGTCGCCGGCATCCCGGTCTCCATCGCCGAGACGACGGTCATCCACACCGGCGCGCCGGCCGACCGCGCCGACGCTGTGACCGGCGCCGACCGCACCGTCACGATGACCGCGGCCCCCGCCGCACCGGAACCGACCGTCGCGATCCGGGCGCCGGAGGCCGAGCTGACCGCCGTGCTGCGCCTCCCCGAGGCGAAGCCGGCCACGGTCGCCCCCACCTCCGGGCCGGCGGGCACGGCGGTCCGGGGATCCGGGGACGAACCGACGACCCTCCTCGCGGCAGCCGCCGAGAAACCGGCGGCCGCCGCACCCTCCGACAAACCGACGGTCACGACAGCCCCCGCAAAACCGACTGTCACCGCAGCCTCCGAGAAGCCGACGGTCACGACAGCTCCCGGAAAACCGACGATCACGGCAGCCCCCGAGAAGCCGACGATCACCGCCGCCCCCGTGGCGGCCGCCTCGGCACCGGCCGCCACGGCCGCCCCGTCACCGGCCGCCTCCGATGAGAAGGCCGCGAGCGCCGCACACGGCGGGACTCCGGCGGAGGCCGAGAAGGACGAGAAGACGTTCGTGCCGCAACGGCCGGCGGACGACCGTACCCAGCCGTTGTCGATCGCGAAGATCTCGCGGCCGGAAACGGAGGCCGGCCCCGACGCCACCCGGCCCATGGTGACGCCGGCGAAGCCGGCGGCCGAGCCTGTCGCGAAGCCCGGAGCCGACGAGGCGACCCTGCCACACGGACTGGCGGCGGCAGCCGACCAGAACGAGGCGGACAACGACGAGGCGACCCTCCCGCACGAGCTCGAGTCCGGGACGGATGAGGCCGAGCGGCCGCATGGGCTGGTGACCCCGCCCGGGGATGTGACCGAGCCGCTGCGGCTGCCGACCGAGCCCACCGCGCTGATTCCGGCTCAGCGGCGGCCACCCGAGATCGAATCCTGAGCGACGGCGAAGGGCGGGCGCCTCGATGCGCCCGCCCTTCGTGTCTCGGATCACTTCGGAACCCGCACGCCGTACCCGGGCGCCGCCGGAGGCGGTCGGGTCAGTTGAGGGTCCACCTCTGGTTGGCGCCGGTGGTGCAGGTCCAGATCTGCAGACGGGTGCCGTCGGCGGAGGTGTTGCCGGTGACGTCGAGGCACTTGCCGGAGTAGGTGTTGACGAGGCGTTGCGAGCTGTCCAGCGTCCACTTCTGCGAGGTGCCGCTGTGGCAGTCCCAGAGGTGGGCGACGGTGCCGTCGGCGTTGCTCGGGCCGCTGATGTCCAGGCACTTGCCGAGCGACCGGAGGGTGCCGTCGCCGGGCCGGGACCACCGCTGCGCCGCGGTGCCGTTGCAGCCGTAGAGCTGGATGGCGGTGCCGTTCGTGGTGGCGGCGCCGGCCACGTCGACGCATTTGCCGGCGAGCCCGGTGATCGTTCCGGCGGGTGTCTGGGTCGCGTTTCCGGACCAGGTGAAGGTCGCGGTGGTACGGGCGGGCAGGGTGTACACGAAGGACTGTGTGCCCCAGTCGACCCGCACCGACTGGCTGCTCGCGCCGCCGTTGTGCGCGATGAGGGCCTTGGAGCCGTCCGGGTTGCGCCACGCCACGTTCTGCACGGCGGTGTTGTTGGAGGCGATCCGTACCGCGCCCGGCTTGACGAACTTGGTGAGGTGCCCGGTCGTGTAGTACTCGACGGTGTAGTCGACCTGACCGGCCCGGGAGCCGCCCTCCTGCACGGTGATCAGCCCGGTGCAGGTGCCGCAGCCGCCGTTGTGCGGTCCCATGTTCTGGTTCAGCGCGAGGCTCCACTTGACCAGGCTGCTGCTCCAGTTGCGGGCGTAGTTGACGATGTCGGCGAGGTCCTCGTTGTGCTGGTTGGTGATCCAGGTGCCGCCGGAGTGCTCGGTGCTGAACTGCCGCACCGACGGGTACTGGTCGTGGACCTGGGTGCCGACCGCCGGATCGCCGAAGTAGCCGTGCCAGGCGATGCCTCCGAAGAGCGGATCATCGCGTACGCCGGAGTCGGCGAGGATGGCCGCCCCGAAGTTCGCGTAGTCGCCGTAGTTCCAGTCGTGGATCAGCACCTTGGTGGTGATGCCGGCCGCCCGGAACGCCGGGTAGACGTGGTTCTTGGTGAACTCGACCAGGCCGGACGGGTTCCAGCTCATGCCCGGGTAGTTCATCGCCGTCGGGTTCGCGGCCTGGCAGCAGTTCGGCTCGTTCTGCACCGAGATGTAGTTGATCGGCACCCCGGCGGACTGGTAGCTCTGGATGTACTTGACCAGGTACTGGGCGTAGGTGGGGTAGTGCTCCCACTTGAGCCAGCCCATCTGGTCCATCCGGCCGTTGTCCTTCATCCAGCCGGGCGCGCTCCACGGGACGCCTTTGACGCGCAGGGCGGGGTTCAGCGAGCGAGCCTGCTGGGTCAGCAGCCGGACGTTCGTGTCGTACCCGTTGGTGTTGAAGTCGTTGAGGTCGCAGCAGGTGTCGTCGAGGGACACGTTGCCGGGCCGGGACAGGTCGGAGGCGCCGATCGGGTTGCGGACGAAGGAGAGCCCGATGCCCTGGGTGGGGCTGAACAGTCTCGCCATCACGGCGTCCCGGGTGGCGGCGCTGACCGGGCCGCCGCGCAGCAGGTAGGCGGTGGTGTCGGTGATCGACGCGCCGCCGCCCTCGAAGGTCTGGTAGGTGGTGCCCTCGTCGACCTTGATGGTCTGGTTCGCGCTGCCGCCGGCCGGGCCGAAGGCGATGGCGGCCTGCTGTTCGAGGCCGCGGGTGACGACGCGGCCGGCGCTGTCCGATGTGGTGGTGAGGTAGACGTTGACGGTCTCCCCGGCGGCCTGGGCGGGGGTGGCGGTCATGGTGGCGCCGAGAGCCGCGATGAGCAGCGCATATCGCACGCGCATGAGGACTCCTGTCACTTGGGGGATGTAACAGGAAGGAAACCTCCGTCAATTCGGGGAGGTCAATGAGAACCGGCTCCGGATCGCCGCGATCCGGTTCCGGAACCGTGAAACACGTCAGGAACCGGCCCGGTGGAGTCCCGGACCACCAGTTCGGTGCCCAGCTCCACGTGCAGGGCGTCGATCCGGTGCCCGCCGAGCATCCGCAGCAGCAGGTGCACCGCCATCCGCCCCATCTCCGCCAGCGGCTGCCGGACCGTCGTCAGCATCGGCCGGCAGGCCTGCCCGAGGTCGATGTCGTCGAACCCGGCCACCGACAGGTCCCCGGGCACCCGCAGGCCACGCTCGGCCGCCGCCCGCAGCGCGCCGATCGCCATCTTGTCGTTGAACGCCACCAGCGCGGTCGGCCGGTCCGGCAGTTCGAGCAGCTCGGCGGCGGCCCGATGCCCCAGCTCCGTGGTCGGTTCGGCCACGAACCCTCTCCCGGGTGCCCGGGGCGACGTTGGCGCGCCCGTTCAGCACCCGCGACACCGTGGCGATCGACAGGCCGGTGCGAGCGGCCACGTCACGTACGGTCGCTCTTGTTTCATCGTCCTGTTTCATGGCGGCGAGGATACGACCGCACCGCCGCGCCGTAGAGGTACATCCCGGCCAGCACTCCCGCGCCGATGCGCAGGGCGAGCACCCCGACGAGGCTCGGGCCGCCCCAGTGACCGCTGTAGGTGGCCGGATCGGTCAGGTCCATGACGAACGGCGTAGCGACCGCCTGCGCGACGAGCAACGTCGCGACGATCACACCGAGCGTCTTGAGCAGCAACTTCATGCTTCGACGGTAGGAACGCCGCACCGTGGGCCGCATCGGGATGATCCCCGATACGGCCCGTAAGCCCTCCCGTCAATCGCCGGGTACGCCGCGCGCGCTCTCGACGTACCCGGCGTCTGGCCCGCCTCACCGGCCTCGCGGAAGGTTTCACTGATCCAGGAGATGCCAGGCCCGGCGCCGCGCATTGAGCCCTCGCTCGCTTCGCCGGCCGCAGGCGCCAAGCCGATGCGGAGCCGCCCGCGGTGTCGGGATGGATGTGAGCCGTACCTCCTCCGCGAGCATCGAGTACGTGGAATGTCCGGGTTGGTGACCAAAAGTACTTGCCAGCTCCGGGTCTTCTTGTTCCAGCCGACGGGGCGCGCGTGTCATTGTGCGGTCACGTCCTCAGCAATCTCCCGGCCGGTTCCGGAAGTTGCGGCCGGGGTGCCCAGCCGGGTGAGGACGGCGCTCTACGGGGGCAGTGGAAGTCGCACGCGGGAGACGGAGCGAGGAATGCAACGACAGGCGCTGCTGGGCCGAGAGGCGGAGCGTCGGGCGCTGGCTGCTCTGGTGGAGCAGGCAGCTGCTGGGTCGGGCGGCGCGGTGGTGGTCCTCGGCGCCCCGGGAATCGGCAAGTCGGCGCTGGTCGCCGAGGTGGCGGAACGGGCAGCGCACAGCGGTACCCAGGTGATCACCGCGGTGGGGGTGGAGTCGGAGGAGCATGTGCCCTACGCCGGCCTGCATCAGCTGGTCCACCAGTTGCGAGACGGGGTCGACGACCTGCCGGGACCGCAACGTGCCGCACTGCGCGCCGCCGTCGGGCTCGTCGACGAGGCGGTGCCCGATCTCTATCTGGTCGGCCTCGCCGCGCTGACCCTGCTGTCGGACGCGGCGGTGAAGGCACCGCTGCTGGTGGTCGTCGAGGACGCCCACTGGATGGACCGCGCCAGTCTCGATGTACTCGGGTTCGTCGCGCGGCGCATCAAGTCCGACCCGCTGGTTCTGGTCGCCGTCACGCGGGACACGGACGAGCGGCTCGGTTGTGCCGGCCTGGCGGTGATGCGTGTGGACCGGTTGACGGACGAGGTGTCGGGGAAACTGCTGGATGCGGTCGCCCCCGGTCTGGGGCAGCAGGTCCGGCGGCGGCTGCTGGAGGAGGCAGCCGGGAACCCGCTGGCACTGACGGAGTTGCCGGTTGCGCTGCGGTCGGTCGGTGGGGCGTACGCGCTCACCCCGGGTCCGTTGCTGTTGACCGAGAGGCTGGAACGCACCTTCACGGCACGGGTTTCCCGTCTTCCGGCCGACACCCGCGCGGTCCTGCTACTCGCGGCCCTCAACGGTGACGGGACGATGGACGAGTGCCTTGCCGCCGCCGCCCGGATGCTCGGGACGCCGGTCGACGTCACCGCCCTCGGGCCGGCGGTCGGCGCGGGACTGATGGAGGCCCAGGGGGTTGTCTTCCGTCACCCGCTCATCCGCTCCGCCATGCACCACGCCGCGACCGCTGCGGAACGACAGGCCGCGCACGCAGCTCTCGCCCGCGAACTGCAGGGACAGCCCGATCGGCAGGCATGGCACCGCGCTGCCGCGACCGCGGGTCCCGACGAGAGAGCGGCGCGGGACCTGGACTCCACCGCCGACCGGGCCCTGCGTCGGGGCGGTGTCGCCGCTGCGCTGGCCGCTCTGCAGCGGGCGGCAGAGCTGACCGCTGACCCGTCCGCACGCGCGGACCGGCTGTTGCGCGCGGCCGAGCTCGCGCTGGAGTCGGGCCAGGGTGACGTCGCGGCGCACCTGCTGGCCCAGGCGCGCTCGCTGGATCTCTCGGTCCGGGACCAGGGCCGCGCAGCCTGGGTCGGCATCGCTCTGGTCGAGGGAGCCCTTCACGAGGGCGCCGCGATCGCCGAGCTGGCCGAGATGGCCGTCGACACCGCCGCCGAAGGCGAGCCCGTGCTGGGGTTGCGCATGCTGTGGGGCGCGGTCCTGTACTGCTTCTGGAGAGAAACCGGGCCCGCCGTCCGCCGGCGGGTCGTAGCAGCCGCCGACCGGATGCCGGTGCCGGAGGACAACCCGCAACTGGTGGCCCTGCGAGCGTTCTGCGCGCCGGTCGAGCGTGGCCGCGGCTCCCTGGAGTCCTTGGCGCGACACCTCGAGCGGCTGTCCGGGGACGGCGAAGGGGACCGGCTCTTGGGGACCGCCGCGCTGACAGTGGGTGCTCCCGCCATGGCGCACCGGCTGACAGCAAGGTCGATGGACGCCCTTCGGGCACAGGGCCGTCTGTCGATGCTGGCCCGCGCCCTCTGCGCCCACGCCGGCAGCGCGGTGCGTCTTGGTGACGTACGCGCCGGTGTCCTCGCCGCCGAAGAGGGCATCGAGTTGGCACGCGAGACCGGGCAGCCCGTCGTGCACGCGATGGTGCGCGCCATCCGCGCGCAGCTGGCCGCCCTCTGCGGCGACTCACGGGCGCAGGCGTGGGCAGCGGAGGCAGAGCGCGTAGCCCTTCCCGGCGGGGTGCGCCCGGTGCTGGCCATCGTGCAGATGGCCCGCGGGCAGGAAGCCCTCTGCCAGGGCCGTTACGGCGACGCGTTCGGGCACCTGAGCCGCATCTTCGACCCGGCCGACCCCGCCTACCACCCCTGGATGCGCTTCTACGCGGTAGCGGAACTCGTCGAGGCGGCTCTGCGCAGCGAGTCCGGCGAGGCGGCACGCGGCGTCCTGACGGAGCTCGCGCCGCTCGGGGACCTGAATCCCTCCCCCGCCCTGCTCTGCGGGCTCCGCCTGGCCCGCGCCCTGCTCAGCCCGCCGGACGCCGCCGAGCCGCTCTACCGGGCTGCCCTCGACGGCGCTCCCGTCGACTGGCCGTTCGAGCGTGCGCGGGTGCACCTCGCGCTGGGCGAGTGGCTGCGGCGGCAGCGACGACCCGCGGAAAGCCGTGTCAGTCTGCAGGCGGCGCGCGAGGTGTTCGACGCGCTCGGCGCATCAGCGTGGTCGGAGCGGGCGCGGCAGGAACTGCGAGCCGCCGGCGCGTCGTCGCCTCGCCGCGACCCGGCCGCTGTCGACCAGCTCACCTCGACCGAGCTGCACGTCGCCCAGCTCGCCGCGCAAGGGCTGACGAACCGGGAGATCGGCGAGCGGCTGTACGTGTCACCGAGGACGGTCAGCACCCATCTCCAGCGGTTGTTTCCTAAGCTGGGTGTGACCGCCCGTGGTGAGCTCGCCGTGGTCCTGCGCGGCACGATGACGTATGGCGAAGACGTCGTCTGACGGACGCGGCCGATGCCGCCTGTTCCCTAGCTTTGTGCCATGCCCGGTCCGCACACGGCGGATGGGCGGAAAGGCACACCATGGGGACCATCACCGTCGGTACCGAGGGTTCGACCGCCGTCGAGCTCTACTACGAGGACCACGGCTCCGGACAGCCGGTCGTCCTGATCCACGGCTACCCGCTGGACGGGCAGTCGTGGGAGAAGCAGACCGATGCGCTCGTCAAGGCCGGTTATCGAGTCATCACCTATGACCGCCGGGGTTTCGGCCGGTCGAGCAAGACCATGACGGGCTACGACTACGACACCTTCGCCGGTGACCTGAACACCGTTCTGACGCGACTCGACCTGCGGGACGTCGTCCTCGTCGGCTTCTCGATGGGCTCGGGCGAGGTCGCCCGCTACCTCGGCACCTACGGTTCGGAGCGGGTGGCGAAGGCGGCGTTCCTCGGCGCGCTGCAGCCGTTCCTGCTGCAGACCGGCGACAATCCGGCCGGCGTGCCGCAGAGCGTCTTCGACGGTATCGCCGAGCAGGCCGAGGCGGACCGCTACGCCTGGTACGAGAACTTCTTCGTCGACTTCTTCAACACCGATGAGACGCTGGGGTCCCGGCTGAGTGAGGCAGCGCTGCGAGCCAACTGGTCCACCGCTATCGGCTCGGCTCCCATGGCGGCGTACGCGTGCGTTCCGGCGTGGCTGACCGACTTCCGGGCTGACGTGGAGCGCATCGACGTGCCGTCGCTGATCCTGCACGGCACCGCCGACCGCATCCTGCCGATCGACGCCACCGCCCGCGAGTTCCGCCGCCGCCTGCCCGGCGCGCGTTACGTCGAGATCGACGGTGCTCCGCACGGCCTGCTGCTCACCCACGCGGCTGAGGTCAACGCCGCCCTGATCGCCTTCCTCAAAGACTGAGAGCCCGGCCATGCACACGCTCAAACACCGCGTCACCGTACGCGTCATCGCTGGCCTGGCCGCGCTGGTAGCGGTCGCTCTGCTCAGCACGTCGCACGCGGTGGCCGCCCACCCCGCCGGGCAGAAGCCCACGATCGTCCTCGTCCACGGCGCCTTCGCCGACGGCTCCAGTTGGAACCCCGTCATCGAGCGGCTGCAGCGGCGCGGGTTCACCGCTGTCGCCGTGGCGAACCCCCTGCGCGGAGTCCGCTCCGACGCGGAGTCCCTCGACGCGCGCCTCGCCGGCATCGACGGTCCCGTGGTGCTCGTCGGCCACTCCTACGGCGGCGCCGTCATCACCAATGTGACGGCCCGGTCCCCGAAAGTGAAGGCGCTGGTGTACGTCGCCGCGTTCGCCCCGGCGAAGGGTGAGAACGCGGGCCAGCTCGCCGGGAAGTACCCCGGTGGCACGCTGGGCGAGACGCTGGCGCCGGTCCCGCTGCCCGACGGCTCGAACGACCTCTACATTAAGCCCGACCTCTTCCGGCAGCAGTTCGCCGCCGACGTTCCGGCGCGGCAGGCCGCTCTCATGGCGGCCACCCAGCGGCCCATCCGGGACGCCGCGCTGGGCGAGGCGTCCGGCGAGCCCTCCTGGACGAGCATCCCCTCATGGTTCCTGCTGGCCGGCGCCGACAAGAACATCCCCCTGCAGGCGCAGAGGTTCATGGCCGACCGCGCCGGATCACGCGCCACCGTGACCGTCGACGGCGCCTCGCACGCCGTGGCGGTCTCGCGCCCGGACACGGTCGTCAAGCTCATCGCCCGCGCCGCGGGCTGACCTCCGCCCCTCCTCCGCGGGCGGCGGGTCGAGCCCGGCTGCGGCCGCCGCAGCCGGGCTCGCGGATGAGTCCGTCGGCGGCGGAATCAGTCGCTCATCGCGAACCGGCGAGCCTCTTTCCCCGCCGCCAGACTGCCCGGGTGTTGAGTGTGTCGCTGATCGTCGTGGTGGGGTCGCCGTCGACCAGGAGCAGATCGGCCCGGAGCCCGGCGGCGACACGGCCCCGGTCGGTGAGACCGAACCGGCGCGCCGGGGTGCTGGTGGCCGCGCGCAGCGCCTCGACCGGGGTCAGGCCGGCCCGTACCAGATATTGAAGTTCGTGGTGAACGCTGGCGCCGTGTGCCAGACCGCCCAGGAACGGCAGCGGAACCGAGGCGTCCGTGCCGACGAGCAGGTCCACGCCGGCGTCGTGCAGCGCCTTGACGGAGGCCAGCACGTCGTCGATGTCACCTTGCGGATAGTGGTTGAAACTGGACCGCAGGGTGTCCAGCCACGGCTGGTCCAGACGTGCGGACACCCGCGGATCGGCGGCGAGTTCGGCACCGGTGATGCCCATCATCGAGGCGTTCAGGACCACGCACGGCACGACGAAGGCACCCGAGGCGGCGATCAGTTCGACGATCTCGGTGGTGTGGGGCCGGTCCATGAACAGGTGGGCGAGGCCACCGATGCCGGCCTCGATCGACATGCGGGTGGCGTCGACGGTCAGGGCGTGGGCGACGGTGAGCATGCCATGGCGCCCGGCCTCGGTGACACCGGCGTTCAGGGTCCCTTGATCGAGTGCGGGCAGGCCGGGATGGCCTTCCACAGTGCCGTCGTCGACCATGAACTTGATGTAGTCGGAGCCGGTCGCGATCAGTTGCGGGATGAAGGCGACCGCCTCCTCCGGGGTGGTGGAGAACGGCATCACCGGCGGCGCCTGCGCCGGTCCCGCGCCGGGCGGCGGACCGGGCCGGAAGCCTTCAGGGAACAGTTCCGACGGGTGCCCGCCCGGCGGGGTGATCCCGAACCCGGACGAGCGTACGTCGGCGAGGCCGTCGTCCTCCTCGATGTGCCGGCGGTTGGGGCGGGTGTTGGTGCCCTGCATCTCCAGGTGGGTGGTCACCCCAAAGGTCAGGGCCAGCGCCAGGCTCGGCCTGTTGGTGTGCACGTGGGCGTCGAAGAGCCCGGGTAGCAGGGTGCCTCCGGCCGCGTCGATGATCTCGGCGCCGGACGGCGCCTCCCCTCCCACGGCCGTGATCGTGGTGCCGTCGATGACGACGGTGGTGGTCGCGCTGAGCACCTCGTGCCCGTCGAAGACGCGTGCGTTGACGATGGCGATGGTCATGTTCTCGTTCGGCCCTTTCACTTCGGGTACGCGTTCGTGACGAACACGTTCTTTGAAACCATGCGTCTACCCGCTCCCGGCACATGGACCGTCAAGGGAGGACGCTCCTCTACTGAGGGCTCAGCGGTCGGTGTGGAGCCCGTCGACGATCGTGGCGAACGTCCAGCGCATCCGCTCCTCGTAGCCGCCGGAGAGGATCTCGTCGCGAACGCGCGTGATGCTCGGATAGGTTTCGGATCGGGCCTCCGCGACCGCGAGCGCAAGGTCGCGCTCTTCCCCCGCCGCTTCGGAGGCTTCGCTGCGGCTGCCCTGCTCGGCCGCCATCGCGATCGCCTGCTGCAACAGGATGTCGACACCCCAGGCGGCCTGCCGCGCCGGCACACCCCTGGCGAGCAGCAGCCCGACGATCGTGTCGATCAACCGCAGGTAATGGGGCCCGGAGGGCCGCAGCACCAGCACCGAACGCGCCAGGCTGGGGTACGCGAACAACAATTCGGTGCAGGAACACAGCAGGTCTATCAGCTGCTCACGCCCGTCACTGCCCTTCGCCGTGCCGGGCCGCTCCAGTTCCGCGAGCAGTTCGTCGAGCAACGCGCCGTGCAACTCTGCGGTGTTGCGAATGTAGACATACAAGGACGCGGGACCGGTGTCGAGCTCAGCGGCGAGCCGTCGCATCGTCACCTGCTCGAGCCCTTCGTCGCGCATGATGCGCACGGCGACGGCGACCACACCCGCGCGGCTCAGCGGGGCCTTGGCGGGACGATCACGACGGCTGACCGGATCACGGCGCGGACTCATAACGCGATCGTAGCGAACGCGTTCGTCCCACGGCAACCGTCCTGTCAACGGCTCGCCCGCACACCGCACGGCGCGTAAGGGCCGAGCAGGCCCCGCCGCATCCGGCCTCTCAACACCTCCACAAAGCGTCAATCGGCATCACCAGCGTGCCGTTCTCGTGCGTGAAGGTGAGCGACCCGGCGTAGAAGACGATCGCCGTCGCCAGCCGGGTGCCGATCCGCGCGCGCAACGCATCGATCCCGGCTAGATCCGCCCGATCGACCCGTGTCCCGGCCTTGATCTCGAAAGCGAAGACGATCCCGTCATCGCGCTCCAGGACCAGGTCGACCTCCTGGGCCGCGGCAGTACGGAAATGCCCGGCCGCCACCGGCCCGTCCCACCAACTGACCTGCTTGAGAATCTCGCCCACGGCGAAGGTCTCGACGAGGTGCCCGTACTCGGTCAGCGTCGACGGGTCGTTCTTGGCGATCTTCTCTGGTGTCAGACCGGCAAGCCACGCCATCACACCGGCGTCGACCACATGCACCTTGGGCTGACGGGTGATCCGGGAACCGAGGGTCGTCCCCCACGCCGGCAGACGCTGGACGAGAAAGACCGCCTCCAAGAGCCGGATGTAGTTCTCCGCGCTGCTCTTCTCCATTCCCACGGCCTCGGCCACGGCAGCAATGTTGAGCACTTGACCGGACCGCGCGGCGAGCACTTTGAGCAATCGCGGCAGCATTTCCCGCTGACGCACCCGAGTCAGTTCGATCACGTCACGCTCGATGACGAGATCGAGGTAGTTGGCGAACCAGCGCGACCGGGAACGTCCGGGCGGCCGACGCAAAGGCACCGGCATACCACCGGAGGTGATCCGGCGTGCGTACTCCTCTCGTGACGTCACCGAAGGTTCCTGGGCTGCCGGCAGCGCACGACCGTCGAGCAGCCGGTGCATCAGGAGGTCGTCGGTTCGGCCATCGATCTCCGCCTGCGCCAGCGGCAACACCTCGAGAACGTCCACCCGGCCGGTCAACGCCTGACCGGCTCGCGGCAGGGTCTCATACCGGGTCGATCCGGCGAGAACGAAGCGTCCCGGGCTGAGGTCCCGGTTCAACTCCGCCTTGATGGCGTCGAGAAGGTCCGGAACGTGCTGGTACTCATCGATCAGAATCGGGCTCGGCCCACTGACGAAGCGCCCCGGATCACTGCGAACCGCGGCCCGCGTGGCGGGGTCGTCGCAGTCGAGCACCGGCCGCCCGAACCGGGCGGCCAAGGCATGTAACAACGTGCTCTTCCCGACGGTGCGGGGACCGTTGAGCACGATCGCTGCCTCTTCGCCGAGTCGGCGCCCGAGAACGCCCACGAGCTGCCGCTCCGCCATCCCGGTCAGCAAGCCATCCACGGACACCAGGCTACCTAGTTCCGCAATCACGCCTCAGATTTTCCGCATCTCACGGGCCGTATTTTCCGTCACGTCGACCGAAGCGTTCCGGGACGGGCGGCCGCTGATGGGTGACGCCAGGCGGACGATGACCACTGCGGCGGCCGGACCTGACGACATGGCCGGCGATAGCCGTCAACGAACGCACCCACTCCGATTCGCACGCCGCTCTGCTCGCGCTGGCGCACGCCGCCGAACTTGCCCGTGCGCTGGCGCTGGTCAAGGACGAGGTCCACATCCTGTGGGAAGGGGCTACGCGCATCGAGGCGATGCTTGACGGTGCGCCGCAGTCTTCACAAGACTTCACCGAGCTTCACAATTCCTTCGCGCATAACTTGCGAGGTGTGAAGCTCCGATGTCTACCGCTCTAGCCGAGAACGAGACTGACCACGTTGTGGGACCTAGCCGAAACACTAAGCGGCGCTATCGATGGGTTGAGCCTGACTGACCCAAGCCGACCCGATGATCATTGACTGACGCCCCATCGCCTGCTGGGCGGGGCACCGTAACCGGGATGGCAGGCGCAGAACTCCCGCGTGGTCGACGACGTCGACGATGACGATCGCAACCGTGAGAGCAGCACGGACGCCGCCCGTGTCGCACGCTGGTTCGACAGCGAGGATGAGGACACGGCGTCGATGCCGGGCGACGAGCTGCTGACGCAGCTTTTCGCCAAGTGAGTCGGAAGGCCGCTGGGCCGCTGGTTCTGGACGCGTCGGTGATGACCGCGTGGATTCTGCAACAGAGCCAGCGGTGGCAGCGGGTCGACCGCCTGTTCCAGGTTCCTCCCACCGGCCTCATTGCGCCGGTGCCGGCCCTGACCGAGGCCATGCACGTCGCCCGGCGTCACGGCAACGGTGCCTGGCCCCTACCCGTTTGATCGCGCGGTTCCGGTCCTTGCACGAAATGCGGTCTACATGGTGTGCGCATGGTCGGGCCGTGTCCTCTATGTTGCGCCCGATGCCTGAGCGGCACGATCGCCGTGGCGGTTTCGGTTCTTACTCCCGGACCACGAACGCGCCGCCATCGACATGGTCCTCCGTCAGCTGGAAACCGTTGCCACCGAGTGGGCGCTGACCTCGGCCAACGCCGGCTGATCGACCACCTTTCTCTTCTGGATTCTCGGTGTCGTGCCGTTCGGCGCCGCCCGACATCGCGGAGGTCTCCCTGTGGGCACAATCGGTGACTGGTATGCCAATGCCGGCGCCCGCGAGCGTGGTGGTTTCAGCTACGACCAGGAGAATGACGACCAGGCCGATCGGACTCCGGACTCCTGGCTCGACAACCATAGGCTCCGACAGTCCGATGATCCGCCCGCTGCGCCGGGCCGGGTCGCTACGGCATCACGGCACTCCGGGCACGAAACCACGCCTTTGATGGATGCGCTACGCACCCTGCGCAAAAAGTCGCCAGGTATGAGCATCCCGGAGATGACCAAGCGCCTACGCCGCCTGCCCCGCTTGGCCACACTGACCGAAGGTGACGTGGAGAGAGCCTTCTGCCGACTGCCCCCCCGTCTCGCCAGGCCTGAACAGCGAGCCGCGGTCGGGTCAGGCGATACGCGTACGGTCAGGATCCGGATAGCAAACCCTACCCCTGGGAAAGTGGCATACGCAGGTCGCGCCGGGTTGACTACCATCAGCCAACCCGGTGTGACCTGCCGAAACTCTGCTGACTCAGCCCTTCAGGAGCTGTCGTGCCATCACGATGCGCTGGACCTGATTGGTCCCTTCGTAGATCTGGGTGATCTTGGCGTCGCGCATCATCCGCTCGACCGGGTAGTCGCGGGTGTAGCCGTACCCGCCGAGGATCTGGACCGCGTCGGTGGTGATCTCCATGGCGGCGTCCGAGGCGAAGCACTTGGCGGCCGCGCCGAAGTAGGTCAGGTCGGCGTCGCCGCGCTCGCTCTTGCCGGCCGCCACGTAGGTGAGCTGGCGGGCCGCCTCCAGCTTCATGCCCATGTCGGCGAGCATGAACTGCAGGCCCTGGAAGTCGGCGATCGACTTTCCGAACTGCTTGCGCTCCTTGGCGTACGAGAGAGCGAAGTCGAGCGCGCCCTGCGCGATGCCGATGGCCTGCGCGGCGATGGTGACCCGCGTGTGGTCGAGGGTTTTCATGGCGGTGGCGAAGCCGGTGCCCTCGTCGCCGATCATCCGGTCGGCGGGGATGCGCACGTTGTCGAAGTAGACCTCGCGGGTGGGCGAGCCCTTGATGCCGAGTTTCTTCTCCGGCGCGCCGAAGCCGACGCCCTCGTCGGACTTCTCGACCACGAAGGCGGAGATGCCGCGGGACCGGGCGGACGGGTCGGTGACGGCGAAGACGGTGTAGTACTCGGAGACGCCGGCGTTGGTGATCCACCGCTTGACGCCGTTGAGCACCCAGTGGTCGCCGTCGCGGACGGCGCGGGTGGTCATCGAGGCGGCGTCGGAGCCGGCCTCGGGCTCGGAGAGGCAGTAGGAGAACATCGCCTCACCGGACGCGACCTTCGGCAGGTACTTGCGCTTGAGTTCTTCGGAGCCGGCGATCAGCAGCGGCATGGTGCCGAGCTTGTTGACGGCGGGGATCAGCGAGGAGGACGCGCAGGCCCGGGCCACCTCCTCGATGACGATCGCGGTGGCGAGGGCGTCGGCGCCGGCACCGCCGTACTCGGCCGGGATGTGCGGGGCGTGGAAGTCGGAGGAGCGGAGAGCGTCGTACGACGCCTTGGGGAACTCTCCGGTCTCGTCGGCCTCGGCGGCGTGCGGGGCGACCCGCGCGTCGCAGATCTCACGCACGGCGGCGCGGATCGTCTCGTGGTCCTCCGGCAGCCGGTAGACGTCGATGTCAGCCATTTACTTAACCTTCCCTAAGCCGGTCCCGGGCCATGTTACCGGCGCGTAGCGTGGCCCTGGCAACACCGCCGTCTGTGCCGAATATCGCCGCCCGATCGAGGGCATGCCGGTGAACCGCCGGGTTCGGGGCCGTTTCCGCAGATCTCCATCCGCTTGAGACTGTTCTAATGAGGTGTCTGAACGGCATGCTCTAACTACTGACAGCGGCCGGCTGGAGCGAGGGGGTCCTGTGGCGCAGGCTGACGAGCCCGACTACGTAGACGAGCTGGCTCGTATCGACGCGTCGATAGCGGATCTGAAGATCCGGGACATGCAGGCCGCTGCCGAACGCACCAAGATCGCCAGCAAGATCCAGGCCGCCCAGTTCCAGCGCGACATCCTGTCCCACGCGCAGAAGCAGAAGGGCGCCAAGAGCCGCCGCTCCACCCGGCGCCGGCCCCCGGAGGACTTCCCGCCGCCCCCGCCGCCCGGCGCCCCGCACGCCGACGAGGAGCCGCCACGGCCCCGCCGCCGGCCGCAGCCACCGCCGGAGTGGGCCGATCCGGACGCCGCGCACACCGGTCCGCCCGGCGTCGCCTCCGACGGGGTGACCGTGCTGGTCGACGATCCACCACCGACCGAGCGGGTGGTCCCGCCGCCCGGCCCGCGCCGGCAGCCGCTGGCCACCATGGAGCACCCGCCGGAGGCGTCCACCCAGTCGGTGCAGAACATCCTGCTCGTCCTCGGCGCGCTGCTGCTGGGCGTGGCCGCCGTCGTGTTCGCCGGGGTGGCGGTGTCCAACCCGTTCGCCCGTGCGCTGATTCTGGCCCTGGCCACCGGGATCGCCCTGTCCGCGGCGCCCGGGGTGGCCAAGCGGGGGCTCACCTCCACCGGCGAGGCGATCGCGGCGATCGGTCTGGCCATGCTGCCGATGACGCTGTATGCGCTGCACGACACCCCACTGACCGGCGGGGACGTGCCGACCGCCCTCTACCTGGGGATCACCTTCGCGATCACCGCGATGGCCGGCTTCCTCTACGCCGGAGTCACCCGGCTGGCCGCTCCCCGGTACGCCACGGTCATCGCCACTCAGCCGGTGGCGCCGCTTCTCGCGTACCCGATGATCGAGAGCCCGGCCGGGTGGGGCCTCGCGCTGACCACCGTGGCCGTGCTCGACCTGCTTCTCCTGACCACCGTGATCCGCACCGGCCGGCTGGTGCCGCGCTGGCCGCTGGGGCGGCCGGTGGCGGCCGACCGCGTGTCGCTCGCGGAGGCGGACGCCGACGCCGAGCGGTTCGCGAAACGTGAGGGCGCCCCCGATCCGGCGGACCCGTCGGCGTACGCGGCGGACGCCCCGCCGCGCCCGGAGTCCCGTCCGGAGGAACCGGATCTGATCATCTCAGGGCTGAACCGGCCTCGTCGCCGCTGGTCGCCGAGCCGGGTCTTCCCCGGTCCGCGGCCGCAGGGCGCCCCGCCGGCCGGCTCGATGCCGCTGGCCCCGCCGGCCACCCCGCCGTCGGCGGACTGGCTGCGCGAGCTGACCTTCGCCCTGCTCTGTCTCGCGTCGGCGGGCGCTCTGCTCTACTCGTCGGTGGCGCTGCTGCAGGCCCGGGCGGTCGGTGACGCGTTGCGGTCGGGCCTGATCCTGGTGGCCGCGGCGGGCACCGCGGTGGCCGCGGCCCGGCTGTTGAAGCACCCGCTGGCGCTGAACGTGGCGGGCGGCGTGCTGACGCTGGCGGTGATCGGTGCGATCGCCCGGATCGCCGGGGTGATCGCCCCGCCGTGGAGTGTGGTGGCCGCCGCCGCGACGGTCGCCCTGACCGGCGCCGTGATCGGGATGCTGGCCGAGCCGGTGCGCCGTGGCCCGCAGTACGCGTCGACCGCCGCCCTGGCGCTGATCGGCCTGGTCGTCGGGGTGGACGCGATCCGCGCGGCGATCGCCCCGGTCGCCGCGGCCCGCCCGGTGTGGGACGCGGACACCGCGGCGTACGCCCAGAAGCTCGCCGAGGCGGTCGGCCCGTCCGGCTGGCTGCTGGCGTTCAGCGCGCTGCTGATGACGATCGCCGCCGCCCTGGCCCTGCCGGCCGGCATCCGTCACGAGGGCGCGGTCGCGGGCATCGTGGTGACCGCCCTGTCCGTTCCCGCCTCGCTGGGCCTGCCCTGGTCGGAGGCCCCGTGGCCGCTGGTGCTGGCGTCGATCGGCCTGGGCGCCGCCGGCCTGTGGGCGAGCACCTCCCGGATCGCGTACGCGCATGTGGCCGCGGCCGGGGTGGTCGGGCTGTTCGGCGCGTGCGCCGCGCTGAGCGCCTCCTGGCTGACCGCCGCCGTGCTGACCGCCCTGGCCGGCGCCGGGGTGATGGTGACCATCGCGGCCCGGCAGATCCCGGTCCGGCTGTTCGCGTGGGTGGTCGGCGACTGGGCCTCGGGCGCCGCGGCGCTGGCCGTCCCGGGGGCCGCCGTGACCGCCGCGCTGGCCGTCTCCGACCCCGGCGGCGGTCCCCCGCCCAACGCCGGGTCGACCGTTCCGGCGCTGGCGGCGGGCTTCCTCGCGGTGGCCGGCACGCTCAGCTACGCGGCCGTCTTCCAGGTGGCCCGCCGCGAGATCAGCCTGCCGTTGACCGTCGGCACCGGGCTGGGCGCGGTGGCGATGGCGCTGGCCGCGCTGTTCGCCCCGGGCGCCACGGCCCCGGACATCTGGGTGGGCGCGCTGCTGCTCGGTGCCGCCGGGCTCCTGTTCTTCGCCAAGTCGATCGACAACCGGGGGCGTACCGACCGGCTGCTGGACGGCCCGGACATCGCCGCGGCGGCCGCCACGGTGGCGATCTGCGGCGCGCTCGCCCGGGTGGCCGCGCTCGGTTTCCCGTCCGCGCCGCTGGCTGTCGCCGGGGTGGTGGTGCTGCTGGTCGGCATGGGCGTCACGGTCCTGCCGGACGACTGGCGGGCCGGCCCGGCCCGCGGCCTCGGCATCGCCGCACTGGTCGTCGGCGCGATCGCCGGCTGGCAGGCGCTGGTCGGTGGCCTGCGGGTGCTGTCGCTGCCGGGCCCGCTGTGGGAGGCCGACCTGGCCGCCTATCCGGCCGCGGCGCCGGAGGGCGCGTGGCAGGCCCCGTTCGCCCTGGTCATGGTCGCGGTCACGGCCGCGATCGCGATGCCCAAGCCGTGGTCACCCTACGCGTCCGGGCTCGCCGCCGCGCTCGCCACCATCGGTACGCCGTACGCGCTCGGCTTCCCCTGGTGGTCCCCGCTGATCATCGGCACCGCCGTGGCGGTCGGCTACGCGCTGGCCGCCGTCGCCGCGATCGAACCGCACACCGCCCGCGCCCGCGCCGGGGTCGCCGCCGTGGTGCTGCTGCACGCCGCCTCGGCCGGTCTGGCCCGCCCGTGGTCGACGGCGCTGGCGCTGCTCGTGGTGGTGCTGCTCGGCACGCTGGTGGCGGCGATGGCCCGGATCCCGGCACGGCTGCCCGCGTCCTCGTCGGACGACACCGCCGAGATGGACGGGTCCGATCCGGACCGGCCACCGGTGCGGGTGCTGCCCCGGCACCGGGCGCAGATCGGCGGCGCGGCGACGGCCTCGGTGCTGCTGGCGCTGCCCGGTCTCCTGGCCGCGCTCGCCGCCGATCAGGGTCACGATCTCCAGGTGGTGCTGACCGCCGCCCTGGCCGGCTCCACACTGGGTCTCGCGGTGCTGGCCGCCGTCGGCCGGTACCTTCCGCAGTACCTGCCGTGGGCGACGATCGGCGTGGTCCTGGGCGCCTCGGTCATCGCGCTCGCCTGCATCCCCACCGACTATCCGACGGCGCTGTACGCCGCGGCCGCCGCCCTGGTCGGTGTGCTGGCCGAGATGTTGCGCGGCTCCGTCCCGCCGGCACCGGCCGACCCGACGCCGAGGGTGGCGCCGTTCGACAACCCGGCGGTCGGGCGGTATTCGCGGATCCGGCGGCCCGGCTGGGGTGAGCGCTGGCTCGCCGACCCGGCCACCGGCGCGGTGATGCTGGCCCTGCTGCCCACCGTGCTGGCGCTGTTCTCGCTGGCCCCGGCTCTGCGCGCGGCTCTCATCGACCCGTTGAAGCAGCTCGACGCGATCTGGCAGGGCCCGGTGCCGGCGCTGGCCGACCCGGTGGTCGGCAACATCGACGGCACCAGCGCCCTGGCCGCCGTGCTGCTCACCGGCGCGGCCGCGCTCGCCGCGATCGGGTTCGGCGGCAAGGCGTCCGAGGCGGTGCCGGTGATCCTGCCGGGGCTCGCGCTGACCCTGCTGATCACGCCGATCGCCCTGCACGCCGGCTATCCGGCGGCCACCGGGGCGGCCCTGGTGGTGTTCACCATCTCGATGCTGGGGCTGGCGCTGACCCCGCCGCCGATCGCCACCCGGGCGCCGGTGCTGCGCGGCACCCGCAACGTGGTGTTCGTGATCGGTCTGCTGGCCGGTGGCGCCGGGCTGGTCGGCAGTCTGGCGGAGAAGCCGCTGACCCTGTTCACGCTGGGCAGCGCGGTCGGCGTCGGGCTGGTCGCGGCGATCAACGGGCGCACCCAGATGGCCCGGCTGCTGGGCTGGCTGTTCGCCGCCCTGATGGGCCAGATGTTCGTGCTCGCCGTGTCGATCGCGGCCGGGCTGGAGCGGCAGTGGGCGGCGTTCGGGGTCCTGGCCGTCGGCGCGGTGCTGCTGACCCTGGAGGCGGCGCTGCCCCGGCTGGGGCTGCCGCAGTACCGGGCGGAGGCGGTCACCGTCGAGTGGAGCGGCTACACGTCGGCGGCGATCGCCGGGGCGCTGGCGTTCGACTCCCCGACCCATCTGGCGGCGCTGCTCGCGGCCTGGGGCGCGGTGCTCGGCCTGGCGGCGTCCCGGCCGGACCGCACCCCGAGCCAGCGGCGCACGCTGTTCTGGGTGGCGGTCGGGTTCGAGATCGTCGGCTGGTGGCTGTTCATCTCGCTGGCGTCGGTGGGGCTGCCGGAGGCGTACACTCTGCCGTTCGCGGCGCTGGCTCTCGCGGTCGGCGTGGTGGAGGCCCATCACCGGTCGGATCTGAGCAGCTGGGCGGCGTACGGTCCGGCGCTGCTGGCGGCGTTCGTGCCGACCATCGGGATCGTGCTGACCGGTGAGGGCGGCGATCTGCGGGCGGTGTTGCTGCTCCTGGGGGCGGTGCTCACGCTGATCATCGGTTCGCGTACCCGCCAGCAGGCCCCGGTGGTGGTCGGCACGGTGGCCACGGTGATCGCGGCGCTGGCGTTCGCGGTGACGGTCGGCGGGCCGTGGCTGATGCTGGTGCCGGTCGGTGTGGTGCTGCTGTTCCTGGGCGCGTCGAGCGAGAACAGGCGGCGTACCCAGGAGTTCCGTGAGGTCCTCGCCAAGATGCGGTGAACCGGATCCTGAATCGCTGCGTCCTTACTCTGCATGGAGGACGACGCGGCGCTACGCCGGATCGCGGCCGGTGACCGGGCCGCGTTCCAGGCGTTCTATCAAGCGCACGCGCCCTGGCTGACGGCTCGCCTGCGACGGCGCTGCCCCGACCCGGAGCTGGCCGCCGAACTGCTTCAGGAGACCTTCCTGGCGGTGTGGCGGGTGGCGGCCGGCTATCGCGGCGGCGCGGAGGCGGCCGGCTGGCTCTGGTCGATCGCCCTCAGCCGGCTGATCGACTCGCAGCGGCGGGCCGCGGTCCGGCCCCGTACGGTTCCGGCGCTCGGTGACGAGGAACCCGGCCGGCATCCGTCGGCCGAGGACGAGGCGCTCACCCGGGTCTGGGACACCGCGGTGATCGACGCCCTGCGCCGGCTCTCCCCCGAGTTGCGTGCCGTGTTGCAGGCGACCGTCCTCGACGGCTTGAGCGTCCGGGAGGCGGCCGTCCTGCTCGGCGTGCCCGAGGGGACGGTGAAGACCCGCGCCATGCGGGCCCGGCGTCAGCTGCGGGAGGAGCTCGCGTGACCGAATTCCACGTCGCGGACGCCGATCTGTGGGCCTGGGCGGAGAACCGGCTGTCCGAGCCGGCCGCCTGGTCGGTGGAGGCCCACCTGGACGGCTGCGCGATCTGCCGTTCCCGGGTGCCGGCGACCCCGGGCCTCCCGCCGGCTCCGCTGCATCTGCCGGCGCAGGGCAGGGTCCGGCCGGCCACCCGGGCCCGCCGGATCCGGGTGCTCGTCGAGGCCGGCCCGCAGGCGCGGATCGCCTGGTTCTCGGCGGTGGCCGTCACGGTGCTGCTGACTGTGACGCTGGGCGACCGTGTTCCGCACTGGCTGCTTCTTCTGGTCGGCCCGGCGCTGCCGGTGCTGGGGACGGCGGTGTCGTACGGGCCGCGGTCGGATCCGATGGCCGAGCTGGTGGCGTCGACCGCGTACGGCGGGTTGCGCATCGTGCTGTGGCGGACCCTGTCGGTGCTGGCCGTGTCGCTTCCGGTGGCGGCGGCGGGCGGTTTCGTCTCCGGTCTGGGTTCTCCGGCGATGTGGCTGCTGCCGTGCTGCGCCCTGACCGCGCTGACTCTGGCGCTGGCCTCGTTCACCGGTCCGACGGTTTCCGCCTGGGTCGTCGGCGGCGGTTGGTTCGCGCTGGTCACCGCCGCACACGGGCTGCCGGTGGACGCCACGCCGCTGCTGGTGGCCCCATCTGCCACCCCGCCCTGGCTGGCCGTCACCGCGGTCGGGTCTCTGATCATCACGTACCGAAGGGAGGCGCGCCGATGACGGTCGCCGTCGACGATGTGACCGTCCGGTACGGCCGCCGGGTCGTGCTGGACGGCCTGGATCTGGCGCTGGACACCGGCGTGCACGGGCTGCTCGGCCCGAACGGCGCCGGCAAGACCACGCTGATGCGGGTGCTGGCCACGGTGTCCGTACCGGACAGCGGCGGCGTGCGGCTGCTGGGCAGCGCGATCACCGACGAGAAGGCGCTGCGGGCGGTTCGCCGGCAGCTCGGCTACCTGCCGCAGACGTTCGGGTTCTATCCGCGGTTCACGGTGCGCGAGTTCGTCGAGTACCTGGCCTGGCTCAAGGAGATGCCGGCCGCCGGGATCCCGGTGGCGGTGGACCGGGCGCTGCAGCGGGTCGGGCTGCTGGACCGGGCCGACGACCGGATGCGGACCCTCTCCGGCGGCATGCAGCGCCGGGCCGGGATCGCCCAGGCGATCGTCAACGATCCGCGGCTGCTGCTGCTGGACGAGCCGACCGCCGGGCTGGACCCGGAGCAGCGGGTGGAGTTCCGGGCCCTGCTGCGCGAGCTCGGGGTGGACGCGTGCGTGCTGGTCAGCACGCATCTGGTGGAGGACGTCGCGGCGGCGTGCGAACGGGTCAGCCTGGTCGACGGGGGCAGGCTGGTCTTCACCGGCACGTCGGCGCAGTTGGCCGCGGCCGGCGGCGACGGCGATGCCGGTGACTCCGCCATCGAGCGGGGCTACACGGCCGTGCTGCGGGCGGCCCGCGCATGATCAAGCAGATCCCGCGCACCGAGCGGCGCGACGGCACAGGCATGATCGGGCGCATCCTGCGCACCGAGTCGCGGCGCGGCGCCGCGCCGCTGGCCGCGACGGCCTGCGCCGTCGCCATGGCCTGGTTGCTGGTGGTGCACCCGGCGGATTGGCTGGGCCATTGGGGCGGCCTGGCCGTCTATCTGCGGGTGTGCATGCTGGTGCTGTGCCCGTTGTTCCTGGCCGCGGGCGCCTGGCAGGCCGGCCGGGACCGCCGTGCCCGGATGGTGGAGCTGCTCGGGACCGTGCCGCGCCCGGGATGGCATCCCATGATCACCGGTTGGGCGGCGGTGACGCTGGCCGGTCTGGCCGGCCTGGCGGCGCCGCTGCTGGTGGCCGCGGTTCTGACCGCCCGGTTCGCCACCTACGCCGGTCCGGGCTGGTGGTGGCCGATGTTGGTGGCTCCGGCCGGGCTGGGCGCCGCGTCGGCTCTCGGTGTCCTGATCGGCCGGCGGTTCCCCGGGCGGATCATCGCGCCGGTCGCCGCGCTGGCGCTCTACGTGGGGCTCGCAGTGCCCGCCTACTTCTCGGAGAGCCGGTGGGCGGTCCTGTCCCCGTCGACCGACGAGTTCCGGGCGTACGTGTTCTGGCCGGGCACCTTCCACGCCTGGCAGGCGGCCTGGTTCGGGCTGCTCGCCGTGACGTTCCTGCTGCTGGCGACCCGCCGGTGGGGGACGGCCGTCGTCCCGGCGGCGCTCGCCGGGACGCTGCTGGTGGCGCTACCACCGGATGAGCCGGCCGAGGATCCGGGCGCGCTCACGCTGGTGTGCACCGAGCGGGCACCGCAGGTCTGCGTCACCCGGATCAACGAGTTCCTGCTGGACGACGTCGACGCGGTGCTGCGGCCCGGCCTGGAGCGGCTGGCCGGCATCCCGGGCACGCCGGTCCGCGCGGTGGAGGACACCGCCCGCCGGCGGGGCGAGTACCGTCCCGACACCGCGTGGTTCGCCCTCCTCGACCAGGCCACGATCACCGGCGGGCTGAGCCACCGGGACTGGCTGGAGACCACGTTCCGCAGCAGCCTGGGCGACAGCGACTGCCCGCCGCCGCCGGATTCGGTCGGGGATCCCGCCGTGGACCCGCTGTGGCGTACGGAACTGGCGGCGTACCTCTGGATGGAGGGCGACCCGCCGCCGGAGCTGACGGCCCTGCCCGTGGACCGGCAACGGGAGTGGATCGGCCGGGTGTTCGCCGCGAGCCGGGCCTGTGACCGTGCCGAGCTGGCCCGGTTGGCGCCGTGATGAGCGCCCGGGCGGTACGGCTGCACCTGCGGGCCCGGGGTGGCCCCCGGTTCGGTACCGGACTGATCCTGGTCACCGTGTTCGCCGCGGTGGCCGCGCAGTGGCTGGCGACCCGGCCGTTCTTCGACGGTCCGGGCGCCCGGGTGCCGATCGTCGCGCTCGCCCCGCTGCTGGCCGCGATGCTGCTCGGCCGGACCCTGGCCGGCGCCGACGAATCGCTGGAGCGCAGCTTCCCGGTTCGCTGGCGGCTGGTCCGGGCCGCCCACCTGGGTGCCGCGACCGGGCTGGTGGCGCTGCTGCTGGCCTCGGCCGGCCTGCACGACCCGGCGGTCTACGGCTCCCACGCGCTGATCCGCAACACCCTGGGCTGTATCGGTTTGGTCGCCGGGACGGCGGTGCCGGCCGGCGCCCGGCTGGCGTGGCTGCCCGCCTTCGCCTACATGGTCACCGTCTACGGCGCGTCTCCGGCCCGCGACGGCGGCTGGGAGAACCTGTGGGCGTGGCCGTTGCAGCCGTCGACGGCCGTCCTGTCGTGGGCGCCGGCGCTGGCCGTGTTCGCGGTCGGCGCCGGCCTCTACGTCCTGCGTGGGGCGCGGAGTTAGCCCATCAGTTTCTCGCGCAGCGCCGCGTCCTTCTCGGCGACCAGCTCCTCCAGGCCCTTCTGGAACTCCGCCATCCGCTGCCGCAACGCCGGATCGGAGGCGCCGAGGATCCGGACGGCGAGCAGGCCGGCGTTGCGCGCCCCGCCGATCGACACGGTCGCCACCGGCACACCGGCCGGCATCTGCACGATCGACAGCAGCGAGTCCATCCCGTCCAGGTGCTTGAGCGGCACCGGGACGCCGATCACCGGCAGCGGGGTCAGCGCCGCCACCATGCCCGGCAGGTGGGCTGCCCCACCGGCGCCGGCGATGATCGCCTGGATGCCCCGGCCGGCGGCCGACTCGGCGTAGTCCACCATCTTGCGCACCGTGCGGTGCGCGGAGACCACGCCCACCTCGAACGGCACCTCGAACTCGGCGAGCGCGACGGCCGCCGCCTCCATGGTGGGCCAGTCCGAGTCGCTGCCCATGATGATGCCGACACGCGGGGCCATCTACACGCCTTCCTGGAGCCACTTGGCGGCGCGCGCGGCCCGCGCCCGCACCTCGGTCAGATCGTCGCCGAGCACGGTCACGTGGCCGATCTTGCGGCCGGGCCGGACCTGCTTGCCGTAAAGGTGCACCCGCGCGTCCGGCACCTCGGCGAACAGGTGGTGCAGCCGCTCGTCGACGGAGATGCCGCCGGGCTCGCCACCCAGCACGTTCGCCATCACGACGACCGGCGCGGTCAGCGCGGTCGAGCCCATCGGATAGTCCAGCACCGCCCGCAGGTGCTGCTCGAACTGCGACGTCCGGGCGCCCTCGATGGTCCAGTGCCCGGAGTTGTGCGGGCGCATCGCCAGCTCGTTGACGACGATGCCGGCGTCGGTCTCGAACAACTCGACAGCCAGCAGGCCGACCACACCGAGCTCGGTGGCCAGGTCGATGGCGAGTTGCTGGGCCTCCAGCGCACGCTCCTCGGCGAGGCCGGGCGCGGGCGCGATCACCTCGACGCAGATCCCGTCCCTCTGCACGGTCTCCACCACCGGATAGGCGGCCACCTGCCCGAACGGTGACCGCGCCACGAGAGCGGCCAGCTCCCGCTTCAGGGGGACCTTCTCCTCGACGATCAGCGGGATGCCGGTCGACATCAGGTCGGCGGCGGCCTCCGGGGAGCCGACCATCCAGACGCCGCGTCCGTCGTACCCCCCTCGGGTCGCCTTGGCCACCACCGGCCAGGACCCGCCCGCGAAGGTCTCCACGTCGGAGGCCGTGGCGATCCGCGCCCAGCGCGGCACCGGCGCGCCGAGCTCCGTGAGACGCTCCCGCATCAGACCCTTGTCCTGGGCGAAGACCAGCGCCTTCGAACCCGGGAAGATTTTCACGCCCTCGGCCTCGAGCGCCTCGATGTGCCCGGTCGGCACATGCTCGTGGTCGAAGGTGACGGCGTCGCACCCCTTGGCGAACTCGCGCAGCGCCGCGAGATCGGTGTGCGTGCCGATCGGCACGTCGGCCGCGACGAGCGCGGCACTGTCATCGGCCTTCTCACTGAGCACACGCAGTGACTGGCCGAGGGAAATGGCGGCCTGGTGGGTCATCCGGGCCAGTTGCCCGCCTCCCACCATGCCGACTACAGGCAGTCCGGTTCGGGTATCCATCGCCAGGCCAGCCTAGCGACGCCGCAGATCAACCCCAAAATCGATCCCTTTTCGTGGTACGCGCGACAGCGCCCCCGACCACACCAGAATCGCCGACGCCCTCCGGGCGCTACCGATAACCGACGGCCGTGTCGGCGCCTTTCACCGTTAGCATGAGTCCATGAGCGCAGAGGCAATCGGCAGGTTGATGCCCGCCGTCATCACGCTCGACGACCTGGTCGCGATGATGGAGGCCGACGAGCACGGTCATCGGTATGAGACGAGCACCCAAGGAGCGCTGTCCGTGGTTCCGCCCCCCGACGGCAAGCACGGCAAGCTCGCCACTCAGCTCACGCTTTGGCTCGGTCGCGTGCTGTCCGGTGACCAGTTCGTCCAAGCGGCCGGCATCCGGATTCCCGGTCCGGCAGGCAACGCGGGACGGATCCCGGACCTCACTGTCTGGTCCCACGATCCAGGCGACAAGGTCTGGTACAGCGTCGACGACGTCATCCTGGTCATCGAGATCATCTCTCCTGGGTCCGAGGCAACAGACCAAGTCACGAAGGTCAAGGAGTATGCGAGCGCCGGTATCCCGCAATACTGGACGGTCGCCCGAGACGCCGCGAACACGGTGACAATCCACCAGCTCACTCCCGAAGGCGTCTACGAGGTCACCGCAAAAGTGCCATTCACATGGCTGATGCAGACCTCGCCCGCAGATCATCTTCCCGTTGAGGGGTGATCTAACCGCATCATCAACTCGGCGGGGGTGGTGACCGGGCGGTCGCAGACGAAGCCGCGGCAGACGTAGGCGGCGGCCCGGCCGTCGATCAACGGACGGCCGGCCAGCAGCGGCACGCCGGGCCGGTCCGGCTCTCCGGCGACCACGACCGTGCCGCCGGGTGCGTGCCGGAACGCGGCCTCGACCAGCGGATCCGCGAGGTCGTGAGTGGCCACGGCGATCTCGTACGGCCCGGCGAGCACCGCCTCGGCGACGGCGGCCGAGTAGCCGGCGAACCGCGGATGGCCCTCGATGAGCGGCCCGAGCGTGGCCAGCGCCGCGTCGGCCGCCTCCCGGTAGGAGGTCTCGCCGGTGAGGGCCGCGTAGGCGACCAGGGCCGCGCAGATCGACGACGCCCCGGACGGGGTGGCGTTGTCGGTCGGGTCGGCCGGGCGGGTGACCAGCTTCTCGGCGTCGTCGGCGGTGTCGTAGAAGCCGCCCGCCCCGGTCCCGAAGTGGGCCAGAACCACGTCCAGCAGCTGTTTCGCCAGGTCGAGCCAGCGCGGTTCGGCGGTGACCTGATGGACGGCCAGGAACGCCTCGGCCACGCAGCCGTAGTCCTCCAGCACCCCGGCCGGATCCCCGGCCACACCGTCGCGGGACACCCGGCGCAGGCGGCCGTCGATCAGGTGCCGGTCGGCCAGCACCCCGGCCAGACTGATCGCCGCCTCCCGGGCGACGTCCGAACCGGTCAGCGTGCCGTGTTCGGCCAGGGCGGTGACGGCCAGCCCGTTCCAGGAGGCGACCACCTTGTCGTCGCGGGCCGGCTGCGGGCGGGCGGCCCGGGCGGCGAGCAGCCGCTGCCGGACGTCCTGCCAGCGGGCGATGATCGCGGGGTCGGCCTCGTCGATGTCGCGGGCCAGGACCAGCACACTCTTCCCGTGCTCGAACGTGCCGGACGGGGTCACCCGGAACAGGTCGGCGGCCCAGCTGCCGTCGTCCTCGCCGAGCGCCTCGACCAGTTCGGCGGGCGTCCACGCGTAGGTGGAGCCCTCGGCCCCGGCCGCGTCGGCGTCCAGGGCGGACGCCAGGCCGCCCGACGCCGTACCGAGGTCGCGCAGCAGGAAGGCGGCCGTCTCGTCGGCGATCCGGCGGGCGATCACGTCCCCGGTGAGCCGCCACAACCGGGTGTACGCCCGAAGCAGCAGCGCGTTGTCGTACAGCATCTTCTCGAAGTGCGGCACCGTCCACGTGGCGTCCACCGAGTAACGCGCGAAACCGCCGGCGAGCTGGTCGTAGAGGCCGCCGCGGGCCATCCGCTCGCACGTGTGACGGACCGTCTCCAGCGCCTCCGCCGACCCGGTGCGCTCATGGTGGCGCAGCAGGAACAGCAGGTTCATGTGCGGCGGGAACTTGGGAGCGCCGCCGAATCCCCCGTACGTCTGATCGTGGTCCTTGAGGAGGGCGACCACCGCGGCGCCGAGCAGCTCCGCGGAGATCGGCGCGGCCGGGCCACCGACGAGCTGGGCCCCACCGACCGCCTGAACCACCGCGGCGCCCTGTTTGACGACGTCGTCGCGCTGTTCCCGCCAGGCGGTGATGACCGAGTCGAGAAGCCGGGCGAAGCTCTGCTTCGGGAAGTAGGTGCCGCAGAAGAACGGCTCACCGTCGGGCGTGGCGAAAACGGTCATCGGCCAGCCGCCCTGCCCGCTCATCGCCTGGGTGGCGGTCATGTAGACGGCGTCGACGTCGGGCCGCTCCTCCCGGTCCACCTTGATCGACACGAACCCGTCGTTGAGCTGGGCGGCGATCGACTCGTCCTCGAACGACTCGTGAGCCATCACATGACACCAGTGGCAACTCGAATACCCCACTGAGATCAGTAGGGGCACATCTCGCCGTCTGGCTTCCGCGAAGGCATCGTCCCCCCACGGCCACCAGTCAACGGGGTTGCCGGCGTGCTGGAGGAGGTACGGCGAGGTGGCACTACCCAGCCGGTTCATGGAACAACCCTCTCACAACCGCGGCGGCGACATGCGGCACGACTCGGCTTACCCGATCGCCCTCCGGCGAGGCCATGCAGCTCAGCCGATGGCCGGTCTGCTCGGCCCGTCGGTGGTGACCCGTCGCCTGTAGGTGGGGGGACGATGTTCGCGAACGGCGGGAACTCTCACGCGGTGGAGGCGTCGTCCGCCCGCAACGGCGTCACGTTGCCGGAGGCCGACCGGGCCAGCTGCGACAACGCCTGGACGATCTTGTCGGCGGGCATCGGTTTGCAGAAGTGGTAGCCCTGCGCGGAGGGGCAGCCGAGCGCGATGAGAGCGGCCCGCTGCTCGATCGTCTCGATGCCTTCGGCGACGACCCGCACGCCCAGCCGGGCGCCCAGTTCGACGGCGCCGCGCACCACGGCGCCGGCCGCCGCGGAGTCGATCATCTCGTCCACGAAGGAGCGGTCGATCTTGATCTCGTCGACCGGCATCCGGGTGACCGACGCCAGTGACGAGAAGCCGGTGCCGAAGTCGTCGAGCGACACCTGCACGCCGGAGGAGCGGAGCCGGGCCAGCACCTCGTCGACGATGTCCTGCTCGCTGACCGCCACCGATTCGGTGATCTCCAGGACCAACCGAGAAGCGGGTGTACGGTGCCGGCGCAGCGCTTCGGTCACCTGGGCAGGGAAGGTCGGGTCGGTGAGGCTGCGGGCCGACACGTTCACCGAGACCGGTACGTCGATGCCGCTCGCCGTCCAGTCCGCGGCCGAGGCCAGGGCCAGGTCGAGGACCCGCCGGGTGAACGGGATGAGCAGCTCGCTGCGTTCCACGGCGGGCAGGAACTCGGCCGGCGACAGGTTGCCGCGCCGCGGGTGCCGCCAGCGGACCAGCGCCTCCACCCCGGTCGGCTCGGACGTGACTAGGTCCACGGCCGGCTGGAGGTGCAGCATGATCTGGTCGTCGGCGGCGAACGCGTCCTGCAGGTCGGCGAGCAGCGCCAGCCGGTCGGTGCTGCTGACGTCCTGCCCACTGTCGTAGGTCCCGACCGTGACGCCCATCTCCTTGGCCCGCCCGATCGCCAGGGACGCCCGGCGCAGCAGCTCGCCGACCTCGCACTGGCCGGCCCGTTCCACGGCCACGCCGACGGTCACCTCGACCGAGAGCCGGACCCCGGCCACCTCCATCGGCACCCGCAGCTGTTCGACCAGCTCGCGGGCCCGGCGCAGGGCGGGCAGCATCGGGCTGGGTTCGCCGTGCGCCGGCGCGTTCGAGTCGGCGAGGGTGGCGACCGGGGCGAGCAGGGCGAACTCGTCGTCCCCGGTACGCCCGGTCAGCTCCCCGTCGCGGATCAGCCCGTTGAGCCGTTCCGCGATCAGGCGGAGCACCTCGTCGCCGCCGCGGTGGCCGAGCGTGCTGTTCACCTCGCCGAAGCCGACGACGTCGAGCAGCAGCAGCGCCACCGGCCGGGGCCGGTCGAGCGAGCGCAGCAGCCGGTCTCCCTCGGCCCGGAACGCGCTCCGGTTGAGCAGGCCGGTGAGCGGGTCGTGCACCCGGTCGTGGGCGGCGCGGGCCTCCACGTCGACGATCCGCTGGTGGGCGGCCGCGTCGTGCAGGGCCCCGGCCAGCGCCTCCCCGTACGCCGCGATGGCCGCCTCGTCGCGCGGCACCGGCAGCCCGGGCTCGCCGAGCCAGACGGTGAGTTCGCCGACGGGCCGGCCGGACACCGCCATGCTGCGGGTGATCGCCGGGCCGGAGCGGGCGCCGGTGGCGTTCTCCAGGCCGGGGACGTCCTGGGCGTACCGCCGGTGGCCGTGCCCGGTGCGGACCTCCAGTTCGGCCCGGCGGGCGCCGAACACGTCCAGGGCGCCGAGCAGCCCGGCCCGGGCGACCTCGGCCTCGCTGGCGCCGGGCAGCCGGGCGGTGGCCGCCGCGAACGCCTCCCACATCCGGCGTTCCTCGGCGGCCCGCAGATGGAACCGGTACGTCCGGTGCAGCAGCCACAGCACCGGCCCGAAGGCGAGCAGCCAGAGCGGTTCGCGGATCAGGGCGTAGACCGCGCACAGGCCGACGATCAGGTTTCCCACGGTCATCGGCAGCTTGGCGTAGAGGACCCGGGTGGCGATCTGCCCGGGATGCGCGTCGCGGTGCAGCATCAGGGTGAGCACGACCAGGCCGAACGTGATGAGCAGGTAGGTGCCGGCGCCGGCCATCAGGGCGAGCGGCAGCCGGGCGCTGTGCACCGGGACGTCGCCGGCCAGCAGCGCGGTGACCAGGGCGGCGCCGGCGACACCGAGGGTCATCGAAGCGATGAGGTGCACGATCTCGGCGACGTTGCGCAGCCCGGTGAACCAGGCCAGCATCAGCCAGGCGGCGCCGGTGCCGGCCAGGGTGGCGGCGGGCAGCCAGCCGGCCGGGGCCAGCACGAAGCCGACCACCACGGCGGCCTCGGCCCAGCTGACCGACACGGCGTCCGGTCCGAGTCGGAACCGCAGGCCGGCGAGCTGGGCGATGGCGGCGAGCACGGCGGCCACGCAGACGCCGTAGACGGGCGGGAGCGGGCGGCCGTCGGCCGGGTGCACCGGCTGGAGGGCGCCGAGGACGACGGCCGCGGCTGCGGCGATCACGACGACGGCGGTCAGGATCCGGACCGGGCGCGGACGGCCGGTCAGCATGGCGGAGCCCGGCCAGGAACGCTGGGGAGGGGTCATGGCGACGCCCGGCGGCGCACGGCCGAATGCACGTGCACCACGGTTACCGAGAGTCGGCGCCGGACAGTGGTCATGTCGGCGCCCCCTTCCGCGCAGGGTCCCGAGGGCCGTGCGGCCCCCGGCGGAAGGCTAAATCAATCCCGATGAACGCAACAGGGCTTGACGGCGCCGAGAGGGCCACACTCGGGGCGATGTTGCCGAAACCACGCCGGCGCGGCCGGCGGGCGGCTCGGTCACGAGCGATCCGCGCCGTTCCCGGCGGCGGATCCACTGTGCTCCTCCGGCACGCCCGCCACCTCGGGCTCTGCGGCTCCGGCGGCCTCCGCCGATCGACCGGCCTCGACTTCGGCGCCGGTCGTCGCGCCGGAACTCCGGGCGCCGGCGTCGTCACGGGCGATCTCCGCCACACGATCCCGCTCCCCGGCGACCGGGAAACTGTCGGGAAGCCGACGAATGCGCTTGTTCATGTTGCGGATCAGCAGCACGGTCGCTATGCACATCAGAACGATGAGGAACAGGCCCATCGGGCCGGCCAGACCGCCCGACCGGGTGTCACCGAAGTTGTTGACCGCGAGAACGTCCACCCCGCCAGCCTACTGCTCAGTGGACGCAGACCTTCTCCCGGATGCCCGCGAACAGGTCGGACTCCGGAAGCGGGCTGTCGATGACCGAGCGGGCCAACTCGAAGTCCTCGGTGGGCCACACCTTCTGCTGCATCTCCAGCGGGATGTGGAACCAGAACCCGTCCGGGTCCACCTGGGTGGCGTGGGCACGCAGCGCGTCGTCGCGAACGCCGAAGTACTCCCCGCACTCGACCCGGGTGGTGATCTTGTCACCCCGGTCCTGCCGGTCCGACCACTTCTCCAGCCACTCCACGTACGGCGACTCGAGGCCGGCGGCGAGCATGCCCTCGTGCAGGGCGAGCATCCGCGCGCGGGTCCAGCCGGAGTTGTAGTACAGCTTCGAGGGCTGCCACGGCTCGCCGAGCTCCGGGTACCTCTGCGGGTCGCCGGCCGCGTCGAAGGCCACCACCGAGATCTTGTGGCACATGATGTGGTCGGGGTGCGGATAACCGCCGTTCTCGTCATACGTCGTCATGACGTGCGGACGGAACTCGCGGATCAGCTTGATCAGCGGTTTCGCCGCTTCCTCCGGGTCCTGGAGGCCGAAACAGCCCTCGGGCAGCGGCGGCAGCGGGTCGCCCTCGGGCAGGCCGGAGTCCACGAAACCGAGCCACGCCTGGTCGACCCCGAGGATCTCGCGCGCCTTGTCCATCTCGGCGCGGCGGATGTTGGCGATGTCGGCGAGCACCTCGGGCCGGTCCATCTTGGGGTTGAGGACGCTGCCGCGCTCCCCGCCCGTACAGGTCGCGACCAGCACGTGGACACCCTCGGCGACGTACTTCGCCATGGTGGCGGCGCCCTTGCTCGACTCGTCGTCGGGATGCGCGTGAACGGTCATCAGACGCAATTGCTCGGCCACGGTGTTGGAATCCTCTCGACCAGGCCTGCCGCGGGCAGGCCGGGATCGGCTGCGAAGATGGACTCTGCCATTCTGGCCGATCCCACCGACAACAAACGCACGAGAGGTCGACAGGTGAGCGAGACGCACGCCACAGCACCGGTCTTCCCGCCCGGACGGTACGGCCGGCGCCGTGAGGGTGGCCGTCGCCGTTGGCCGTCCGTGCTCGCCGTGGCGGTCTCCGCGCTGCTCCTGGGCGGGCTCACGGTCGCCTACTACGACAAGTTCGGGGCGACCGACTACACCGCGGACATCGTCGGCTGGAGCATTCCGTCGGACACCCAGATGGTGATCGAGTTCCGGGTCCGGGTGCCCGAGGGCGGTCAGGCGTACTGCATGTTGCGGGCGCGCGACTACGACGGCTTCGAGGTGGGCCGGCGGCCGGTGACGATTCCGGCACCGGCGGGCGGCGGTTCGGTGCGGCTGCGGGAACCGGTGGCGACCACGGCGCGGGCCTCGGTCGGCGACGTGATGGGCTGCCGCGCGGCGGACTGAGAAGATCCGACAAAACTTCACACTCCGGTCGGCGTGAGCACCGCTGGTAAGCTTGGTGATTCGCTGCGTTGAGCATGTTGCCCCCGGCGGCCTCATGTTCCGACCCCGAAGAGCTACAACCCCCGAGCAGTGACATTGCCCAGTTCCAGCAAGGAGATCGACCGTGTCCAGTTCCGAGGCGCCGAAGACCTGGCTCTCCCAGGACGCTTACGACCGGCTGCAGGCCGAGCTCGACGAGTTGATCGCCAACCGGCCGGCGGTAGCTGCGGAGATCAACGCCCGGCGCGAGGAAGGCGACCTTCGTGAGAACGGCGGCTACCACGCCGCCCGCGAGGAGCAGAGCCGTCAAGAGGGCCGGATCCTGTACTTGAAGGAGTTCCTGCGCAACTCGGAGATCGGTGAGGTCCAGGCCAGCGAGACCATCACCGCCGGGTCGGTAGTGACGATCTACTTCGACGACGACCAGAGCGACACCGAGACGTTCCTGCTCGGTTCGCGGGAGATCTCCTCCACCACCGAGTACACCGTCTACAGCCCCGAGTCGGCGCTGGGCCAGGCCATCCTCGGCGCCCGTCCCGGCCAGACCGTGACCTACACGGCCCCCAGCGGCGCCGACATCAAGGTCACCGTGGTCGAGTTCGGCCCGTTCGAGGGCTGATCGCTTCGAGAACGGCCCGCGGCGCTCGCCGCGGGCCGTTCTCGCTCTCAGGGGGTCGTGTCGGCCAGCAGCGCCACCCGGTAACCGGCGTCGCGCAGCGCCTTGATCAGCGCCGACGAGTGCGCCGGCCCGCGTGTCTCCACCGACAGCGCCACCTCGACCTCGCCGAAGCTGAGCCGCGGGCTCTGTCGCGAGTGGTTCACGTCGACGACGTTGGCGCGCTGCTCGGCGATCTCGCGCAGCAGCCGGGCCAGCTGGCCGGGCCGGTCGGTGCAGCGCACCGCGAGCCGCAGGAACCGGCCCGCCGAGGCCAGCCCGTGCTCGATCACCCGCAGCAGCAGCATCGGGTCGATGTTGCCGCCCGACAGGATCGCCACGACCGGGCCGTCCACCGGGACGTACGCCCCGGTCAGCAGCGCCGCGGCGGCCGCCGCCCCGGCCGGCTCGACCACCGTCTTGTGCCGTTCCAGCAGCACCAGCAGGGCCGCCGACAGGTCCTCGTCGTGCACCGTGACGATCTCGTCGACCAGCTTCGCGACGTGCGCGAACGGCAGATCACCGGGCCGCCGCACGGCGATGCCGTCCGCGATGGTGGCGCACGACTCCAGCTTCCGGGGTGTTCCGGCCGCGAGTGACGCCGGGTACGCCGCCGCGCCGGACGCCTGCACCCCGATGACCCGGATGTCCGGCCGCAGCGCCTTGGCCGCGACCGCCAGCCCGGAGATCAGCCCGCCGCCGCCGACCGCGGTGACGATCGTGGTCGCCTCCGGGCACTGCTCCAGGATCTCCAGCGCCACGGTGCCCTGGCCGGCGATCACGTCCGCGTGGTCGAACGGGTGGATCAGCACCGCCCCGGTCGTGCCCGCGAAGTCGTAGGCGGCCTCCAGCGCGTCGTCGACGCTGGTTCCGGCGTATTCGACCGCGGCGCCGTACCCCTTGGTGGCGGAGACCTTGGGCAGCGGCGCACCCTCCGGCATGAAGACGGTGGCCCGCGTGCCGAGCAGGCCGGCCGCGAGCGCCACCCCTTGCGCGTGGTTGCCGGCGCTGGCGGCGACCACGCCGCGGGCCCGTTCGGCGGGCGACAGGCGCGAGATCCGGGTGTAGGCGCCCCGCACCTTGTACGACCCGGCCCGCTGCTGGTTCTCGCACTTGAGCCAGACCGGCACCCCGGTGATCTCACCGAGCGGCCGGGACGGGATCAGCGGGGTCTTCTTGACCACCGGTGCGAGCAGGTCACGGGCGGCCTCGACGTCGGCGAGAGTGAGCAGGTCCATGGACGCCAATCGTGCCACCGGCTCAGACGAGGGCGTGACGCTGCCAGGGGTTGAGCACTTCGAACTGGCCGGCCACCGAGAGCAGCAGCAGTTCGGAGTCGGGCGGCCCGACCAGTTGCACGGCGAGCGGCAGCCCGTCCGGGCGGAATCCGACCGGCACCACGAGCGCGGGCAGGCCGGCGTAGTTCCACGGGGCGGCGTACGGCGCGTACGCCGCGTTGGCCCACATGTTCTTGCGCCAGGCCGACGCCGAGTACCGCAGGGCGGGCGGCGGGGCGGTGGCCAGCGCCGGGGTGAGCAGCAGGTCGATCGAGCGGTCGGCGAAGAACTGGATGGACCGCTCCCGCCAGGTGTCGCGCTGCCGCTGCCGGACCAGCCCGGCCTTCATGACCGCCCTGCCGAGCTGGATGTGCCGGCGGGTACGCGGCTGGAGGCGGTCCAGCGGCAGTCCCTCGGAGTTGTGGTACGCCCCCGCGAACCAGGTGGCCAGCACCCCGAGCGCCACACCGGTCGGGTAGGCGGGGTCGGCGGTGACCGTGTCGTGTCCGGCGTCGACAAGCAGTTTCGACGCCCGGGTGACGGCCGAGACGTTCGGCTCGTCGGGTTTCACCCCGGCCGCCGGGGATCGCAGCGAGACGCCGATCCGCAGCTTGGACGGCTCCACCAGCTTGGCCGGCGCCTGGCCGGCGAGCACCGAGAAGCCGAGCGCGGCGTCGGCCACCGTGGTGGCGAGCATCCCGTTCTCCACCAGGCCGAACCAGTCCTTGTCGCCGAAGTCGACGGGGACCACGCCGCGGCCCGGTTTCAGCCCGACCAGGCCGCAGCAGGCCGCCGGGATCCGGATCGAGCCGAGCCCGTCGTTGCCTTGCGCGATCGGCACGAGCCCGGCCGCCACCGCCGCCGCCGACCCGCCGGACGAGCCGCCGGGGGTCCGCTCCAGATCCCACGGGTTGCGGGTGGGGCCGGTCTCGTCGTCGGTGACGGCCCAGAGGCCCATCTCCGGCATCCGGGTCACCCCGACCACGACGGCGCCCGCCCCGCGCAGCCTGCGGACCACCTCGTGGTCCTGCTCGGCCACCTCCGGGGTACGGGCGGCGGCCGAGCCGTGCCAGGTGGGCAGCCCCGCGACGGGAGTGTTCTCCTTGACCGCGACCGGCACACCGGCGAGCGGCAGGTTCGCCAGGTCCTCCTGGTCGTCGACCTTCTCCGCCTCGGTGATCGCCTCGCCGCCCCGGACCACCCGGAACGCGCCGAGCGCCGGATCCGAGATGGCGATCTGCTCCAGATGGTCGGCGACGACCTGGGTAGCGCTCGCGTCGCCGCGGCGTACCGCGCGGGCGATCTGTTTGGCGGTTGCTCCCACCCAGGTCGTCGAGTCCATCGCGCAGAATCTCCAGCGTCGGTCAGTTATCCGAGAGCCTGCTCGAGATCGGCGAGCAGATCGTCAACGGTTTCGATGCCGACAGACAGTCTCACGAGATCGGCGGGAACCTCAAGCGCTGAGCCCGCAGCCGACAGATGTGTCATCTGTCCCGGGTGCTCGATCAGCGACTCCACACCGCCCAGCGACTCGGCGAGCACGAAGAGCTTCGCCCGGTTGCAGACGGCCACCGCCTGCTCCGGGCCGCCGGCCGCACGGAACGAGACCATGCCGCCGAACCTGCTCATCTGCTTGGCCGCCACATCGTGACCGCGGTGCGTCTCCAGGCCCGGGTAGAGGACCTCGGACACGGCCGGGTGCTCGCTCAGGTAACCGGCGATCCGCTCGGCGTTGTCACAGTGCCGGTCCATCCGTACGCCGAGGGTCTTGATCCCGCGCAGGGTGAGCCACGCGTCGAAGGGGCCGTTCACCGCGCCCATCGCGTTCTGGTGGAAGGCCAGTTCGTCGCCGAGCCCGGCGTCCGCGGTGACCAGCGCCCCGCCGACCACGTCCGAGTGACCGCCGAGGTACTTGGTGGTCGAGTGGATCACCACGTCGGCGCCGAGGGCGATCGGCTGCTGGAGGTACGGCGAGGCGAACGTGTTGTCCACGGCGAGCATCGCGTCGTACTCGTGGGCGAGGCCGGCGAGCAGCGCGATGTCGTTGACGTTGAGCAGCGGGTTGGTCGGCGTCTCGGACCAGATGAGCCGGGTGTGCCCGGGGCGGAAGGCCGCCCGCACCGCGTCGATGTCGTCCAGCGGCGCCGCGGTCCAGGCCAGGCCCCACCGCTCGGCCACCTTGCTGAACAGCCGGAACGTGCCGCCGTACGCGTCGTTCGGGATGACCACGTGATCGCCCGGCCGGCACACCGTACGCAGCAGGGTGTCCTCGGCCGCGAGGCCGCTGGCGAAGGCCAGCCCCCGCTGCCCGCCCTCGATCGCGGCGAGGCACTCCTGGAGCGCGTCACGCGTCGGGTTGCCGGAACGGCTGTACTCGTAACCCAGGCGGGGAGCGCCGACGGCGTCCTGGGCGTAGGTGCTCGTCTGGTAGATGGGTGGTACCACCGCGCCGGTCCGTGGGTCCGGCTCCTGGCCGGCGTGGATGGCGCGGGTGTCGAACCCATAGCTGTCAACCGTCATGCTGCGCAAGGCTAGTCTCACCTGATGGCGGACTGCGTGTTCTGCGGCATCGTGGCGGGGTCGATCCCGGCGTTCCTGGTCGCGTCGTCCCCGGCCGGGCTGGCCTTTCTCGACATCCGCCCGGTGTTCAAGGGGCACGTGCTGGTGATCCCGCGCCCGCACATCGTGACCCTGCCCGACCTGCCGAGTGACGACATCGCCGAATATTTTCGGTTCGTGCAGTTGCTCTCCGCCGCCGTTCCGGTGGCGACGGGAGCGCGGGGCACCTTCGTGGCGGTGAACAACGTCGTCTCGCAGTCGGTGCCACACCTGCACACGCACGTCGTCCCGCGTACCAAAGGTGATGGTTTGAAGGGTTTCTTCTGGCCGCGCCGGAAATACGCCGACGACGAGGAGGCGACCGGGATCGCCGCCGCCATCGGTAAGGAATACACCCGCCTCAGCGTTGCAGAGACCGGACGAAGGGAGTGACCGTGTTCCTGCGGTACAAGAAGCTCGACCTGCCCACCGCCGAGACCGCCCTGCCCGGCCGCGACGCCGAGATGCCGGTCGCGGACACGCACACCGTGCTGGGCACCCCGATGAAGGGCCCGTGGCCGGCCGGCCTGGAGGTCGCGGTCTTCGGAATGGGCTGTTTCTGGGGCGCGGAGCGCATCTTCTGGAAGCTGCCCGGCGTGTACTCCACGTCGGTCGGTTACGCGGGTGGCTTCACCGCCAACCCGACGTACGAGGAGACCTGCTTCGGGACGACCGGGCACGCCGAGGTGGTCCAGGTGGTCCACGACCCCGCGAAGATCAGCTACGCGGACCTGCTGAAGGCGTTCTGGGAGAACCACGACCCGACCCAGGGCATGCGCCAGGGCAACGACGTGGGCACGCAGTACCGGTCCGCGATCTACACGACCACGGACGCCCAGGCGGCGACGGCGGCGGCCTCGCGGGACGCCTTCCAGCCGGTGGTCACGGCCGCCGACCACGGGACGATCACCACCGAGATCAAGCCGCTGACCGCGTACTACTACGCCGAGGACTACCACCAGCAGTACCTCGACAAGAACCCGGGCGGCTACTGCAACCACGGCCCGAACGGCATGACGTGCCCGATCGGCGTGGCCCGCACCGCCTGACGCGTGACGGCCGGGCCGGCTGCCGCCGGTCCGGCCGGAGAAGGTCAAGACGGGGGCGCGGAATTCACGCGCGCGATCGAAAAAAGTCGACATGTCCGGACATCCCGCTCACACTCGAGATCGAGCAACGCGGAGGTGGGGGCATGTCGCCGAGGTACCACAACGACGAGGAACAGGCCAGCTGGGATCTCGCCGAGTTCCTCCTGCAGCAGGCGCGGGCCATGATGCGCGAGGCCGAGGAGGCCCTGGACACCTGGAAGACCGGCAAGGAGATGAACCGCCTGCGCTGCGCGCGCCGCGGAATCAGCACCACCGACGCCGAGATCCGCTGGTCCGCCTCGGCCAACGCGAAGAACGCGCTGACCGCGAACGGCTTCTACACCAATCTGGCCACCATGTACTTCAACGCGGCGACGGCGAACTACGCCCGCGCCCTCTACCTGCACGCCCGCGACGACGCCCGGCTCTAGGTCCCCGAAGCCGGCGCCTGGTCAGCTCTCCGGAGCGTCGTCGGCCGACGAGTCCTGGGTGGTGGCCGGCGGGCGCGGCGGGTCGGCCTGCGCCGGTGACGCGGGCACCGCGAGAGTCAGGCCGAGGACCGCGCCGGCACCGATGAGGCGCAGGCCGGTCAGCGAGGCGGCGAGCGGGACAGGACGACGTTCGGGCTTCTCCATGCAGCACTCCTTACGAGCCGGGGCACCACGATGCCAGGTCAACCTGAGACACCGCTGTGCATCAGCCGCCGCGCCAGGCACCATGGACGGGTGGAGATCGCCACCGAGACCGAGCGTAAATACGACGTCCCCGAGACGTTCGACCTTCCTGACCTGGTCGGCGCCGCGGAGATCACCCGCGTCGACGGCGCCGAGATCCACGATCTCGACGCCACCTACTTCGACACCGAAGACCTGATCTTGATGAGAAACCGCCGGACTCTGCGGCGGCGCTCCGGCGGCAACGACGCCGGGTGGCATCTCAAGACCCCCGGGGACGGCGCCGGGCGTACCGAGCACCGCCTGCCCGGCGACTCCGACGTGGTGCCGGACGAGCTGGTCAGCGTGGTCCGGGCGATCGTCCGCCGCAAGCCGCTCGGCCCGGTGGCCCGGCTGCGTACCCATCGGGTGGAGACGCCGCTGCGGGACGCCGACGGCAACACTCTCGCGCTGATCGCCCAGGACCGGGTGCACGCCGAGTCGGAGGGCGCCGAGCAGGCCTGGCAGGAGGTCGAAGTCGAGCTGGTGTCCGGCGGCCCGGAGGTGCTCGACGCCATCGAGCGTGCGCTGTTCGCCGCGGGCGCACGCCCGGCGGAGGGGCCCTCCAAGGTGGCCCGGGCGCTGGCCGACCGGCTCGCCGCCCACCGGCCGAAGCCCAAGGCCAAGACCAAGGTCAACCTCGTTTCCGGGTACGCACGCGAGCAGCGTGACGCGATCATCGGCCACGACCCGGCGGCCCGTCGGGGGGAGCCGCGGGCGGTGCACCAGATGCGGGTGGCCACCCGGCGGCTGCGGAGCACGCTGAAGACCTACAGGAAGGCGATCCCCGACTCCGGCATCCGCGACGAGCTGCGCTGGCTGGCCGGGGTGCTGGGCGCGGTCCGGGATCCACAGGTGCTGGAGGAGAAGCTGCTGGCCCTGGTGGAGGCGGGTGGCCCGGAGTTCGCTCCGGCCGCCGACCGGGTGCGCGGCCACCTGGAGGAGCAGATCGCGACCGGCCGCGCCGACCTGGCCACGGCTCTGGACTCGGACCGTTATCTGGACCTGCTGGACCGGATCGACGAGCTGGTCGACGGCGGCTCCTTCGACACGCCGGACCCGGTGAAGCGGGCGCGCAAGGTGCTGGCCAAGGCCGACGCGACGCTGGACGCCGCGCTGAAGAGCGGCGTGGAGGAGGAGATCCACGAGTCCCGCAAGGGCTTCAAACAGGCACGGTACGCGGTGGAGCTGCTCGTCCCGGAGCACGGCAAGGACGCGAAGCGCCTGGTGAAGCGGCTGACCGCGCTCCAGGACGGCCTGGGGTCGTTCCAGGATTCGAACGTCGCCCGGTCGGTCCTGCGGGAGCTGGGCACGGGCAGTTTCGAGTTCGGCGTGTTGTACGGCCGGCAGGAACAGGTGGGCCGGGAGGAGCTGGCCGAGGTGCCCGGGCTGGCGAAGGCGGCGCGACGGCGGAAAGTTCGGCGACTGTTCTGATCAAGAACGTTGGGCGCGGGCCGGCGCGGGTATGAATGCGTGTCATGCAATCGGAGCTTGAGCCGGCGACCACTCATCCCTATGCCGGGCCGATCGCCGAGCTGGCCGGCTATCGGGTCCAGGACGACGAAGACGACGATCCCCGGCTGCTCGACGCCGACGGGCAGCCGGTGGACACCTGGCGGGAGGACTACCCGTACGACGAACGCCTCGCCCGCACCGACTACGACCACGACAAGCGGCTGCTCCAGATCGAGCTGCTGAAGCTGCAGAACTGGTGCAAGGACACCGGGGAGCGGCTGCTGGTCCTGTTCGAGGGGCGGGACGCGGCCGGCAAGGGCGGCACGATCAAGCGGTTCATGGAGCATCTGAACCCGCGTGGCGCCCGGGTGGTGGCCCTGGAGAAGCCGAACCAGCGGGAGAGCACCCAGTGGTATTTCCAGCGCTACATCAAGCACCTGCCGGCGGCCGGTGAGATCGTGCTCTTCGACCGGTCCTGGTACAACCGGGCCGGGGTGGAGCGGGTGATGGACTTCTGCGACCGCAAGGAGTATCTGGAGTTTCTGCGGCAGACCCCGGAGCTGGAGCGGATGCTGGTCCGCTCCGGGATCCACCTGGTGAAGTTCTGGTTCTCGGTGACCCAGGGCGAGCAGCGGACCCGGTTCGCGATCCGGCAGGTGGACCCGGTCCGGCAGTGGAAGCTCTCCCCCATGGATCTGGAGTCGCTGGACAAGTGGGACGACTACACCGAGGCCAAGGAGGCGATGTTCTTCTACACCGACACCGCGGACGCCCCGTGGACGGTGGTGAAGAGCAACGACAAGAAGCGGGCCCGTCTGGAGGCGATGCGGTACGTGCTGCACCGCTTCGACTACGAGGGCAAGGAGCCCGAGATCGTCGGCAGGCCGGACCCGCTGATCGTGGGACCCGCCAATCTCGTGGTGGAAAATCCCAACACATCCCCCCAGGTATTCCCGCGTCTCTAGTGATTCAAAACCGTTGGCGCTCCCGGCCCCTCGTCGATAACGTGGCCGTACACGTGAAGGGAGGTGGTCCACAGTTGAGTAGCAACGGGACTCGTGAGGTGGCTGTCCGCTAGCCGCTGTCCTCGACAGCTCGGGTTGTTTTGCCGAACGCTCTTCTCGACAAGCAACCGAATTTGATCTTAGAGAACTCGAGAGATCAGCCAGTCGAGACCGTGTGGCAGCGGTCCGGCGAGTACCAGACAGCCACCCGACCCCTGGGGATCCGGCCTTGTCCGACCGGACCACACTCGTCCGCGAGTGTGGAAGTCCCCAGGGGTCGCTTCATATCCAGCCGGGGGGGGAGAGGCGATGCGGGAGCTCGTCACGCTCGGCACGGCGAGCCAGGTGCCCACCCGGCTGCGCAACCACAACGGCTACCTGCTGCGCTGGGACGACGAGGTGATCCTCTTCGACCCGGGCGAGGGCACCCAGCGCCAGCTGCTGATGGCCGGCCTTCCGGTCACCCCGCTGCGCCGGATCTGCATCACCCACTTCCACGGCGACCACAGCCTCGGCCTGCCCGGCATCCTCCAGCGGATCTCGCTGGACCGGGTGCCGCACCCGGTCACCGTCCACTACCCGGCCGGCGGTAGCGAGTTCTTCGACCGGCTCCGCCACGCCACCAGCTACTGGGACAACGCCGACATCGTGCCCGCTCCGGTGAGCGCCGGCTTCGCGGTGGAGACCTCGGCGGGGCGCCTCACCGCGCTGCCGCTCCGGCACTCCATCGAGACGTACGGGTACCGCCTGGCCGAACCCGACTCCCGCCGGATGGTCCCGGCCCTGCTGGCGGAACGTGGCATCAGCGGCCCCGCGGTCGGCGAGCTGCAGCGGGCCGGCCGGCTCGGCGACGTCACGCTCGAGGAGGTGAGCGTGGTCCGCCCCGGCCAGAGCTTCGCCTTCGTGATGGACACCGGCCTGTGCGACAGCGTGTATGCGCTGGCCGACGGCGTGGACATGCTGGTGATCGAGTCGACCTTCCTGTCCGAGGACGCGGCGATGGCCGCCCAGGTGGGGCATCTGACGGCGGGGCAGGCGGCCGCGGTGGCGCGCGAGTGCGGCGTACGGAAACTGGTTCTGACGCATTTCTCGCAGCGCTATCCGGAGCCGAACCGCTTCCTGGAGGAGGCGCGCAAGGAGTTCGACGGCCCGATCGTGATCGCCGAGGATCTGTCGCGGGTGCCGGTGCCGCCGCGGCGTCAGCCGCCGGCGCCGGGTTAGCCGGTGTTTCGCCAAGGGGCGGAGCCGCAGCCGGCCATCCCTTCCGGAACACCGGCTAACGTCGGGCCATGACCGTTTCGCTTCGCCCGGCGACCGACGATGATGTGGCCGCGATCGGCGCGCTGCACCATCGCTCCCGAGCCGCCGCCTACGCCCATCTGATTCCGGCCGAGACGTTCGCGGCACGCGGGCCGGAGGCGATGAGCGCGTGGTGGATCGAGCGCCGTCGGTGGGAGCGGGAGACGCACCTGATGACCGTCGCCGAGGTCGACGGCGAGCTGGCCGGCTTCACCTACGTGGGGCCGAGCGAGACCGAGGGCGCCGCCGAGCTGTACGCGATTCATCTCGACCCGTCGTGGGTCGGCGCCGGCGTGGGGCGGCGCCTGATGATCCACGCGCTGGACGAGCTGGCGGGTTTCGGCGCCGAGCGGGCCGTGCTGTGGGTGCTGGCGGACAACGGGGTGGCCCGGCGCTTCTACGAGCGCGGCGGCTGGTCGCCGGACGGGGCGACCCGGGTGGCCCCGGTCAACGACCGGGACCTTCCGCAGCTGCGGTACTCACATCCGCTGTAGGGGCGCTGGTCGGGCGGGAGCACGGGACCGAGTGAATGCGGGGGAACCTGTTGGTCTCGTGCTCCCGCCCACCGCCCCGCCCGAACCGGATGCGCCTGGCCGGAGGCGCTGGATCGACGGAGGCGTGCCGATCGGGGATCCAGTTCAAGAGCGGGTCTGGGCGCGGGACACCGGAACGCTGGCGGGGCGCACCGGTGTCACCGCCGGGCGACGTCAGCCGGGCCGGGAAGCCCTTACTTGCCGGGGGACGGTCAAGCGTGTGGCGACGTCATGGTCCTTGTGGTCAAGCCTGGTACCTCCGGGGGTCGTCGTTGCGGTGGTACGGACCGGTGGCGTAACGGCCACCTATCTCGTCCACACCGGTTCTCTTGCCGGGCAGGGCACGCATGCTGTTCAGGTCGTGGCGCATGGTCCACGCCTCGCGCCACGGCCGTCGGGCGACCGCTGCGGCGCGCTCGGCCAGCCGGCGGGCCGAGCACGGCCAGCGCCATCCGCACCAGGCGCAGTCGCCGTCCACGCCGGCCGCCGTGTGGCGCCCGAGCATCCGCTGCGCGTCCCGCCACAGCAGGCGGTCCACGATGTCGGCGGGCGCCGCCTCGTCGACGTCAACCATCCCCTACCCCTTCGTCCGGGAGTGGCTCATAGCTCCGTCACGACACATACAACCGCAGCGAACCGTCAGCTGGTCGGACTGTCTGTGCGACTGCGGCGACTATCCGTAACAATCCATGGACCGGGCCTCCGGACGCGGAACGGCCCTCGATGCGAGGCATCGAGGGCCGCGATTCGCGGGACCGCTAGCTCAGGTGGGCGAGCAGGTCCTGCCGGGTGAGCACGCCGGCCGGCTTGCCGTCGACCAGGACCATCGCGGCGTCGCCCTTCTCCAGGAGCGCGACCGCCTCGGCCACCGGCTCGCCGCCACCGATCATCGGCAGCGGTTCGCTCATGTGCCGCTCGATCGTGTCGTGCAGGTGGGCCTGGCCGGTGAAGAGAGCGTCCAGCAGCACCTTCTCCGAGATGGAGCCGGCCACCTCACCGGTGACCACCGGCGGCTCGGCCTTGAGCACCGGGAGCTGGCTGACGCCGTACTCCCGCATGTAGTCGATGGCGTCGCGGACCGTCTCGGTGGGGTGCACGTGGATCAGCGGCGGAATCTCGGAAGCCTTGCCGGCCAGGGCGTCGGCCACCGTGGGGGTGGCCTCCTGGGTGTGCAGGAACCCGTACCGTGCCATCCACCGGTCGTTGAAGATCTTGGAAAGGTAGCCGCGGCCGCCGTCCGGGAGCAGGACCACCACCACGTCGTCGGGACCGGCCTTGCGGGCCACCTCGAGCGCCGCCACCACGGCCATCCCGCACGAGCCGCCGACCAGCAGGCCCTCCTCACGGGCCAGGCGGCGGGTCATCTCGAAGGAGTCCGAGTCGCTCACCTTGATCACCTCGTCGGTGACCTCCCGGTCGTACGCGGTCGGCCAGAAGTCCTCGCCGACCCCCTCGACCAGGTACGGCCGGCCGGTCCCGCCCGAGTAGACGGAGCCCTCCGGGTCGGCGCCGATCACCCGGACCGGGCCCTGCTCCTTGAGGTAGCGGCCGACACCGGTGATGGTGCCACCGGTGCCGACGCCCGCCACGAAGTGGGTGATCCGCCCGGCGGTCTGTTCCCAGAGCTCCGGGCCGGTCTGCTCGTAGTGCGAACGTGGGTTGGCCGGGTTGCTGTACTGATCCGGTTTCCAGGCTCCCGGGATGTCCCGGGTCAGCTTGTCGGACACGTTGTAGTAGGAACGCGGGTCCTCGGGCGCGACGGCGGTCGGACAGACCACCACCTCCGCGCCGTACGCCCGCAACACGTTCTGCTTGTCCTCGCTGACCTTGTCGGGGCAGACGAAGACGCATTTGTAGCCCCGCTGCTGCGCCACCAGGGCCAGGCCGACCCCGGTGTTACCGCTGGTCGGCTCGACGATCGTGCCGCCGGGCTTGAGGAGGCCCGCCTTCTCGGCGTCCTCCACCATCCGCAGGGCGATCCGGTCCTTGACCGAGCCGCCGGGATTCATGTACTCGACCTTGGCCAGCACGGTAGCGCTGATGCCCTCGGTCACGCTGTTCAATCGGACCAGCGGGGTGTTACCGATGATCTCGACCACGTTGTCGTAATAGCGCACGCTTCACTCTACGACCAGGCGTGCCCGGGTCCGCTCCCACTCCAGGAACCGCTCCGTCTCACTGAGGATCGTGCCGGCCAGCCAGGTGACCGCGAACGCGTCGTCGACGAGCCCGAGGAGAGGGACGATCAACTCCGGAACGGCGTCGACGGGTGACACCACATACGCCGTGGCGGCCACCATCAGGGCCAGGCGCAGGCCCCCGTCATACTGCCCTCTGGCGGTGGCCACGATCATCCTCGGCAGCGCGCCCAGCCTCTGGGCGATCGAGGGCCCGCCCCGGTTGCCCGCGGTGAGCGCCCGGGCGAGTGCGGCGAAGGCCGCCGCACGTTTCAACGTTTTGGCCATCTGTGTTCCCCTTTCGGCAACTCAAGCATGACGTGGCCGCGCCATGATTGCCTCTCGCCATCGCGAGTTAGCCTCGAATTCCGACAGCAAGCGCCGATCTTGGGCGACCCGGATGGTTCCCTTCGAGCGACAGCGAGGGAGACTATGAGCACCATCGATGCGACAAGTGCCCACTGGCGGTGGATCAGGACGGGCGCCCGGGTCGCCGGCGCGATCGCCGGCCTCTCCGCGCTGACCGTCGGCCTGCTGTACCGCCAGGCCGCCGACGCCCGCCGGATCATCCCGATGGCCGAGGCGCCGCCCCCGCGCGGTGACGGCCTCTACGGGACCAAGTTCGCCGGCGAACCGCTCACCATGGTGGTCCTGGGCGACTCCTCCGCCGCGGGGTACGGCGTACACCGTCCCCGTGAGACACCCGGCGCCCTCTTCGCCACCGGGGTGTCCCGCCGTCTCCGCCGCCCCGTGCGGCTCTACCGGCTGGCAGTGGTCGGCTCGGTCTCGGCCGGGCTTCCGTACCAGGTGGACGTGGCCGTCGAGCACGAGCCGGACCTCGCGATCATCCTGATCGGGGGTAACGACGTCACTCACTTCTCGGCGCGCGACCGGGCCGTCCGCCATCTGGGTGACGCCGTGCGCCGGCTGCGCGCCGCCGGTTGCCGGGTCGTGGTCGGCACGTGTCCCGATCTCGGCGCGATCCAGCCGATCAAGCCGCCGCTGCGCTGGCTGGCCCGGCGGTGGAGCCGGCAGCTGGCCGCCGCGCAGACGATCGCCGTGGTGGAGGCCGGCGGCCGGACGGTGTCGCTGGGCGACCTGCTGGGCCCGATGTTCGAGGCGAACCCCGGGCGGATGTACAGCGAAGACCGTTTCCACCCGTCGGCGGAGGGGTATGCCAGGGCGGCTGCGGCGATGATGCCGACGGTGATGGCCGTGCTCGCCACCGACGACCGCGCCCCGGTGCCGGTCGCCGAGGACGTGCGCGCCCTGCCGGAGGCGGCCGACGAGGCGGTCCGCGCGCCCGGCACCGAGGTGGCGCCGGCCGGCCGGTGGGCCCGGATGCGCCGGTACCGCTGGTTCAGTTCACGGCCGTCGGCCTCTGTTCCCAGCGGTGACTCCACGATCGGGGTCGTAGGGTATACGCCAGAGGATCATCAGGTCGGCTGACTCAGGGAGGCGGGACATGGCTGGGCTGCCGGAACGGGTGACCAGGGCCGCGGCCACGAGCCTGCTGGCCGGCGCCGTGGGCGGGGCCGCCCTGATCGTCGGCGAGCTGCTCGCCGCGAAGGCGCGCCGCTACGCGAAACCGACGATGGGACTGGCCCTGCGCACCTCGATGGGCCCGCAGAGCGCGCCTCCGCTGCGCCTGGTGCTGCTCGGCGACTCGGCGGCCGTCGGCGTCGGCGTGGAGTGGCTTTCCGACACGGTCGGCGGCCAGTTGGCCCAGCTGCTCGCCGACGGTTCGGCCGACCTGGGTCCGCGGCACGTGCTGCTGTCCAGCGTCGGGGTGGCCGGGTCCCGTTCGAGTGACCTGTCCACGCAGGTGGCGCGATCCCTGCTCGGCGACCGGCCGGATGTGGCCGTGGTGCTGATCGGCTCCTACGACGCGGCGTCCGGGCGCGGTCCCGAGGACGCGGCCGCCCATCTGGGCCAGGCGGTGCGCCGGTTGCGGTCGGCCGGCGTACAGGTGGTCGTCGGCACCTGCCCCGACCTGGGGGCCTCCCGGTCGATGGCGCCGCCGCTGCGGCAGATCGCCGGGCTGATCGGCCGCCGGATGGCGCGGGCCCAGGCCAAGGCGGTGGCCGAGGCCGGTGGGGTGGTCGTCGACCTGGCCGCCGAGACGGGCGCGGTGTTCCGCGCCGACGCCGGGACGCTGTGCTACGACGGCTTCCACCCGTCCGCCGACGGCTATCGGGTCTGGGCTCACGCGCTCTATCCGGCGGTGGCGAAAGCCGCGATGACCGGCGTCTAGAAGTATTTTCACGGTGTGTGACAAATTCGCGCTTCCGACCATGTTACCGATGAGTAAAATGTGCCCATGCCGGAAGCTGTCATCGTCGCCACTGCCCGCTCCCCCATCGGCCGCGCCCACAAGGGTTCGCTGAAGGATCTGCGCCCCGACGACCTCGCCACCACGATCGTCGACGCCGCCCTGACCAAGGTGCCGCAGCTCGACCGCACTCTCATCGAGGACCTGTACCTCGGCTGTGGTCTGCCCGGCGGCGAACAGGGCTTCAACATGGCCCGTGTGGTCGCCACCAAGCTGGGCCTGGACGGCCTGCCCGGCGCCACGGTCACCCGATACTGCTCCTCGTCGCTGCAGACCACCCGGATGGCGTTCCACGCCATCAAGGCCGGAGAGGGCGACATCTTCGTCTCGGCCGGCGTGGAGACCGTCTCCCGCTTCGCCCGCGGCAGCTCGGACGGTCTGCCCTCCGCCGCGCAGGAGATCGTCGGCCCGTGGACCAACCCCGCCTTCGCGGAAGCCCAGGCCCGTACGATCGCCTCCGCGAAAAACGGCGCCACCTGGCACGACCCGCGCGAGGACGGCCTGCTCCCGGACATCTACATCGGGATGGGCTACACCGCCGAGAACCTCGCCCAGATCAAGAACGTCACCCGCGAGGAGATGGACGAGTTCGGCGTCCGCAGCCAGAACCTCGCCGAGAAGGCCATCGCCAACGGCTTCTGGGACCGCGAGATCACCCCGGTGACCCTGCCCGACGGCACCGTCGTGTCGAAGGACGACGGCCCCCGCCCCGGCGTCACCCTGGACGCGGTGTCGCAGCTCAAGCCGGTCTTCCGCGAGGACGGCCGGGTCACCGCGGGCAACTGCTGCCCGCTCAACGACGGCGCCGCCGCGGTCGTGATCATGAGCGACACGAAGGCCCGCGAGCTCGGCATCACCCCGCTCGCCCGGATCGTCTCCACCGGCGTCACGGCCCTCTCCCCCGAGATCATGGGCCTCGGCCCGGTCGAGGCGTCCAAGCAGGCCCTCAAGCGCGCCGGCATGACCATCGGCGACGTCGACCTCGTCGAGATCAACGAGGCCTTCGCGGCCCAGGTCATCCCGTCGTACAAGGACCTCGGCATCCCGCTCGAGAAGCTCAACGTCAACGGTGGCGCCATCGCCGTCGGCCACCCGTTCGGCATGACCGGCGCCCGCATCACCGGCACCCTGCTCAACTCCCTCGACTGGCACGACAAGAGCATCGGCCTGGAGACCATGTGCGTAGGCGGCGGCCAGGGCATGGCCCTCGTCGTCGAACGCCTCAGCTGACCCTCCACACCCGGCCCGGCACGCCCGCACCGCGTGCCGGGCCGCTCTCCCGCAGACCGCACCCATCCCGGCCGTTGAACAACCCTCTCCCGCGCCCGTCCAAGCGGCGTGTGGGTTTCGGGCGCGATTCGCGCCCGAAACCCACACGCCGCTTGGACGGGCGCGGGCCGGGGTGACCCTGCAGGTGGACCGGCGGGCGCGCTGCGGCCTGGAGCAGGCAGCGCCTCGCGTGGCTCGGCGGGGCGGGGAATGTGCGGTTGGGTTGGCTCAGCTCGTACCGATGAGGGGTTTGAAGGAGAGCCGTCAGAGGGCGCGGCGGACCTCGTCGACCGCCGCGGTGGCGCGGACGAGCAGGTCGGCGGAGGGTGCGGCGGCGAGGATGTCGTCGGCCAGCACACGGATCTGGTCGCGCAGGACCAGATCGTGGATGTGCGGGACACGGCGGCGGGGGCGGTCCTCGGCCTCGGCGCCCAGGTCGGCGAGGCGCTGCAACAAGTCCTGGACCCGTTGGGAGCGGGTGCCCGAGTCGGCGGCGGCTCGCCAGCGCGGCTCATCCCAGTGGTGGACCTGAGTGAGCAGCCGCTCTACGGAGGTGGCGAAGTCGGGCACCCGGCGACGATACCCGGCCGGAAACGGCGAGGCCCGCCCGGCACGGAGTGCGGGCGGGCTCGCTTCAAGCGGGGGGACAACGCCCGGTTCGCGGGGAGTCGGGCCGGGCGTTGTCCGCGACGACGGACGAACCGTCAGTCGTCGCCCTGGAAGTAGCTCAGCAGGCGCAGGATCTCGATGTAGAGCCAGACGAGGCCGACCAGGATGCCGAACGCCGCGGTCCAGGAGTAGCGCTGCGGCAGACCCATCCGCACGCCCTCCTCGATCTCGTTGAAGTTCAGAATGAAGCTCAGCGAGGCGACGACGATGCAGACCAGGCTGAAGATGTAGCCGACCGGTCCGCTGTCACGCAGCCCGGTGTTGACGTCGAAGAGCGCCAGCACGAAGTTGATCAGCATGACCGCGAAGAGGCCGGCCATGACGGAGATCAGCGCACGGGCGAACTTCGGCGTCGCCCGGATGACGCGGGCCTTGTAGAGCCCTGCCATCAGGAAGAACACACCGAACGTGGCCACCACGGCCTGCAGGACGATGCCCTGGTAGCCCATGATGTCCTGGAAGAACTTGCTGACCATGCCGACGAAGACGCCCTCGATGACCGCGTAGGTCAGGACAAGGGCCGGGTTGGCCATCCGCGAGAACGAGATGACCAGGCCGAGCACGAGGCCGACCAGAGCCGCGCCGATCCAGGCGGGACCGATCAGGGCATCCGGGATCAGGTTCCACGCGGCGATCGCGGAGATGCCGGTCAGGCCGAGAAGCATGACGGTCTTGACGACGACGTCGTCGATCGTCATCGGCTGAACGGCCGGAGGAGCGGAGGGGTAGCCCGTCGCAGTGGGGTAGGGATCGCCGTAAGCCGGCTGACCGTAACCCGGCTGCGCGGCCGGCCCGTATGGCCCGTACCCGGCCGCTCGCTCCCGCTCGGCCGCCTGGCCGAGGCGCGAGAGCACCGGGTTCGATGTCTTCACTGTTTCCAGCCTCCCTTGAGGTTACGGCGCTGTGCCTGTCGCTCAAGGGTAAGCCGTCTGTCTACTTCCCGCCGCTCCCAGAAGCTGTGAGCCACCTGAAAATGACCGACGTCCGTGCTGGTCAGCGGCCATGTGGGCAAGATCGCGGCCGCGGCTTCACGCCGCGGCCGCGGTAGATGGTGCCCGGGGCGGGTCTCGAACCCGCACGCCTTTTCGGGCAGCCGCTTTTAAGGCGGCCGTGTCTGCCATTCCACCACCCGGGCGGCCTGCGAACACCGTAGCTGGTGCCGCCCAGGCGATGGAAACGGCATTGCCCGGATCAACGGGATCCGGCGCCCACCCTCTTCGCCGAGGGCATCTCGACCGGCGGAGTCACCTCGGTGAACTCCTCACGCGGGCGGTGCAGCTGGCCCAGCGCCACCGTCTCCCGCTTGAGGAACAGCGCCAGGGTCCAGTCGGCGAGCACCCGGATCTTGCGGTTGAGTGACGGGATCCGGCTCACGTGGTAGGTCCGGTGCATGATCCACGCCGGGTAACCCTTGACCTTGATGCCGTAGACGTGCGCGACACCCTTGTTGAGGCCGAGACCGGCGACGCCACCGACGTGCTTGTGCTTGTACGCCTTCGGGGCGCCACCGAGGATCACCTGTGCGATGTTGTCGGCGAGCACCTTGGCCTGGCGGACCGCGTGCTGGGCGCTCGGCGAGCACCAGCCGCCCGGGTTCGTCAGGTCCGGCACCTGCGCGCAGTCACCCGCGGACCAGGCGCCGTCCCAGGCCTCGCCGGTCTCGGTGTCGGCGACCTGGAGGGTGGGCAGGCAGTTGACGTGCCCCTTCGGCCCGAGCGGCAGGTCGGTGTTGGCCAGCATCGGCGACGGCTTGACACCGGCCGTCCAGACGAGGGTCTCGGCACGGAACGAGTCGCCGTCGGAGAGCACGATGTGGCCGTCGACGCACGACTGCAGGAAGGTGCTCAGGCGCAGGTCCACGCCGCGGGCGGCGAGCTGGCGAGCGGTGTACGCACCCATCTCGGGGCCGACCTCGGGCAGGATCCGGTTGGTGGCCTCGACCAGGACGAAGTGAACCTCCTTGGGGTCCAGCTCCGGGTAGTACCTCAGCGCGTCGGAGACCACGTCCTGCATCTCGGCGAGCGCCTCGATGCCGGCGAAGCCACCACCGACGAACACGAAGTTCAGCGAGGCTTTGCGCACCTCCTCATCCGGCGTCACAGCGGCGACGTCCAGCCGGTCGAGGATGTGGTTGCGCAGGTAGATGGCCTCACCGATGGTCTTGAGGCCGATGCCCATGTCACTGAGGCCGGGAATCGGCAGAGTCCGCGAGACGGAGCCGGGCGCCACGATGATGTGGTCGTACTCCAGCTCGTAGGCGGGACCGTCGATCGGCTGGACGGTCACCGTCTTGCGTGCGTGCTCGACCCGGGTCACCTCACCGGAGACGATGCGGCACTTCTTCAACTCCCGGCGCAGCGGCACCACGGCGTGTCGCGGCGAAATGTTACCGGCCGCCGCCTCAGGCAGGAACGGCTGGTAAGTCATGTGTGGAACAGGGTCGATAACGACAACCTCGGCCCGATTGCGGTTCAGCTTCTTGGACAGGCGGAGGGCGGCGTAAAGCCCGACGTGACCTGCTCCTACGACGACTATGCGCGGCGGATTCACCGCCCTATTGTCGCGCCCCCAACCATTCAGTGCGCGGTTCTGTGACGATGACAACGGCGCAAGTCAAGTGACTTAACACTCAGAATTTCACTAGCGCCGGACCATGCGAGTCAGGACCAATGTCACTGTTGCGGCGGAGGCCAGACCGATCAACGTCGCCAACTGGAAGGCGTCCCCGCCCAGATCGGCGGTCAGGCCGAGAGCCAGGACGATGACCACCGCCGAGACCAGCACCACGACCAGGGCACGGCCCAGCCACAGCGCCGGCACGTCGAGGTTGACCATCGCGTCGTAGGGCAGCACGGCGGCCAGCGCGGTCAACGTGTGCCCCAGATAGAGGAGTGCGGCGAGGGTCAGCACCCGCCACAGGTCGATCGAAGCCCCGAACCCGGTGCTGTTCACCAGCCATCCGACGATCACGCTCAGCGCGGCGGCCGTCCCACCACGGCCCCGGGGGGCCATCGTCGCCCAGATCACCGCCGCCACCGGCAGGCTCATCAGCCGGGGGTTCGACAGCATCTCCAGCGGCCAGGCGACAGCGGTCGCGAGCAGGCCGGAGAGCAGGATCCCGCAGCGAACCATGAACGGGACGGCGGTGGCGCGCCCGGCCGCACCGCGCCACCGGTCCATCCGCCGGGTCACATCGTTCCGCACGTCAGCGCCCCCTCGGAGCCGAGGCCAGCCGGGCCACGTCACGCAGCACCAGGTCCAGGCTGCCGGCGCCGGCCCAGGCCACCACCGGCACGCCGTGCTCGCGGAGCCGGCCCAGCACGTTCTCCCGTTCCAGGCGCCACAGCCGGGTGGCCAGCGGAGTCCACTGGTTCTTCACCGGTGGGGCGGCCTGCGGGGGCAGGGTGTCGACCGCCACCACGTACCGGCCGGACTGGGTGAGCTGGGCCAGCATGTCGGCGGCCCGCGGGTCGACCAGCGGGGTCAGGACCACGACCAGCGCCGACGAGGAGACGTGGTGGGCTCCGAAGACGTTCTCGTACTGCTCCGAATCGACCGGATCGGCCCGTACGTCGAGCAGCCACTCCAGCACCGTCAAATACTGCCGGCGGCCGGAGGCGGGGCGCAGCCGGCGCGCGGTCGAACCGTACTCCAGCAGCGAGACCCGGTCGCCCCGGTGCAGATAGTGCTCGGCGACCGCGGCCGCCGCACGGACCGTGGTGTCCAGCACCGACGAGCCGCCGTGCACCCCACCGGACAGCCCGATCTCGCCGAGCACGTCGAGCAGCAGCAACACCTCGGCGTCCCGGTCCGACAGGGTGGAGGCGACATGCAGGTCACGGGTCCGCAGCGAGACCCGCCAGTCGATACGGCGCAACCGGTCACCGGGGGCGAACTGCCGAACCCCGGCCAGCTCGCCACCCTCACCCGGCCGCCGCGAGCGGTGCGCGCCGACCAGACCGGCGGCGGCCGGCATCGCCTCGGTGGCGTTGAACGGCTCGGTCACCGGATAGACCCGCACCCCGGCGGCCGGCGTCACCACCGGGCGGCAGGCCAGCAGCCCACCGCAGGCGGCAGCCCGGGCGGCGGCCGGACCGACGTCCTGCCGGCCCCAGCGGGTCGCCTCGCCCGGCAGGTCGATCGCGGCCCAGCCGTCGGCGGCCACGGTGATCGCGAACGGCCGGTCGGCGTGTTCCAGCTTGAGCCAGCGCGAGGTACGCGTACGCACCACCACCAGGTCGTAGCCGATCATGTCCGGGTTCGAGACGGTCAGCCCGGCGTCCACCTTCCCGCCCTCGACCAGGTACGACTCGTCGGTCCGGATGGCGATCTCCGGAGACGCGGACGGGATGCGGCGCAGGTTGATCGCCGCCCCGATCGCGAACGGGGCCGCCAGCAACACCAGATCGACCCGGCCCAGCGCCACCCCGAGCAGCAGCAGCAGACCGGTGAGCAGCACCGTCCGGCCGAGCGCCCGGGTGGGCACCCAGATCGGTCCGGAAGCCGGCTCACCGGCCTCGTCCGAGGGCACGGCCGGCCGCAGGCGCAACAGGTCAGTCATGCCGGGCGTACGTCGGGAGCGCCCCACTCGCCGGCGCCGGCACCGCGGTGAGCACCTCCTGGACCACGAACGACGGGTTCACCTGGCGCAGCCACATCTCCGGTCGCAGCGTGATCCGGTGCGCCAGCGCCGGAATCGCGACGTCCTTCACGTCCTCCGGCACCACGTAGTCACGGCCGGCCAGCACGGCGCGGGCCCGGGCCAGCAGCAGCAGGGCGAGCGAGCCACGTGGCGAGGAGCCGACCAGCACCGCGCCGTGCTCCCGGGTGGCCGAGGCCAGCGCCACGATGTAGCGGCCGATCGAATCCTCCACCGCGACCGACTCCAGCGCCGCCTGCATCATCTGCAACGTACGGGCGTCGACCACCGGGGCGAGGATGGCCTCCTCCTGACGGCGGGCCATCCGGCGCTGCAGGACCGTCCACTCCTCCTCCGCCGTCGGATAGCCGAACGACACCCGGAGCAGGAACCGGTCCAGCTGCGCCTCGGGCAGCGGGTACGTCCCCTCGTACTCGATCGGGTTGGCCGTCGCGATCACGTGGAACGGCGGGTCCAGACGGTAGGTGACGCCCTCGACCGACACCTGCTTCTCCTGCATCGCCTCGAGCAGGGCGGACTGGGTCTTCGGCGGCGTCCGGTTGATCTCGTCGGCCAGCAGCATGTTGGTGAACACCGGGCCGGCCCGGAACGCGAAGTCGCCCTTGCGCTGGTCGTACAGGAAAGAGCCGGTGACGTCGGCCGGCAGCAGGTCCGGGGTGAACTGGAGACGGCGGAAGTCGAGCCCGAGCGCCTGCGCGAAAGACCGGGCAGTCAGTGTCTTGGCCAGGCCTGGCATGTCCTCCAGCAGCACGTGGCCGCCGGCCAGGATCCCGGCCAGCACCAGCTCCAGCGAGTCCCGCTTGCCCACCACGACGGTGCCGATTGAGTCGAGGACCGCCCCGGCCAGCCGCCCGACCTCGTACGGGGGAAGAGCCTGCGTCACCGGCGCACCTTTCTCACAGTCGTTCCATAGCGTCTAGGTAAGTCTCGACGTCCCGTGCCTTGAGCGCGCGGCGCCCCGGACCGGACAACGCCGTCCAGAGACCGTCACCTAGCAGCTCCCGGGCCCGGCGGGGGTCGCTGGCCCGCGTGATGCCGTGCCGCAGACGCAGCCGTTCGTCGGCGAGTTCCGCTAGCACCGGCAAGACGTTACGCGCATACAAATCCGGGTCCGAGTGCGCCCGGTCCAGGTTTCGCTCCCAGCGGCGGACCGTCGCACGCAGCGCGTCCACCACCGGCGGGGCCTCCGCGCCGATCCCCGAACGCAGCCGGGGCCCGGGCGGCGGCGCCACCGCCGACACCGCGTGGATCAGCAGGCGCAAGCCGGTCAGCAGGGCGATCAGCAGCAGCAGCGAGATGCTCAGGCCGACCGCCCGCAGTCCGGCCGTCACCACCACGGTGGCCAGCCCGATCACCGCCGCGTTGCCGACCAGCGTGACCGCCGTCGAACGTCGCTTGACCACGGTCTCGCGCTCCTCGGCGACCCGCCCGTCGGCGGCGCCGAACAGCTCGTCCAGCCCACCGTCACTCACGGCGCCACCTCCGCTTCGCTCCGGAGCCGCCCCGAGGGCCCGGCCAAGACCGATGACTCACTCACGAGATCGCTCCGGCCCGGGTCGCGCCCAGATCGGCGCGCAGGCGCTCCAGCGCGGACCGTGCCTGCTGCCGCATCTGGTCGTCGACGGTGTGCGTGGCATATCTCGCCTCGCGGTAGACCTCCAGCAGGGCGGCCAGCACCCGGGCGTCCACCTGCTGCTCGGCCAGCAGCCGTCCGACGTAGTCGGTGGGGCTGTCCCCCGGATGCCGGGGTGTGCCGGCCGCGGCCGCCGCGTCCTCCAGCCGCACCCAGCAGGCGATCACCGCCCGGCGCGGGTCACGGTCGGTGTCGGAGAGCTCCTCCAGGCCGGCGTCGAGCGCGGCCACCAGATCATCGGCCGTCCGGGTCGGGCGGCGCGGCTCGTGCCGGCCGCTGCGAGCCGGGCGGCGGCGCAGATAGTCCCGAACCAGCGCCCAGGTCAGGCCCACCACCAGGAGCAGCGCGATCACGCTCAGGACCGCCAGCGTCACGGTGCCCACCCAACCGGGCAGCTGCCGCGCCGGCTCGGGAACGGCCTGCTCGAGGCTGGGCGTCCCCGACGGCCGCGGCGGCAGCAGCGGCGGCCGGGTCGTGGCCGTCGCGTCCGGTTTGATCTGGTCCAGCTGCGGGGCGGACCGGGTCGCGGCCAGCGAGACCACGAAGAGCAGCCCGAGGACGGCGGCCAGTGGCCACCATCTGCGCAGTGCGGCGAAATCCATGCGGAGGCTCAGATCCGTGACTCGGGGTTTGTCGACAGGCCTCGCATCATGCCAGGCCCGCCAGAACCTTCGCACGGGCGAACACCGCGTCGAGCATGTCCGGTGTCAGACGGCCGGTGAAGGTGTTCTGCTGGCTGACGTGGAAACAGCCCAGCAGGGTCGGCGCACCCGGCACGCTGACCTGGACGCCGTGCCCGAATTTCGGGCGCGGCACGGGTGGCCGCACCCGATAGGCGGCGGTCATCGCCGGCCACCACGCGGCCCAGGCGAAGGCGCCGAGCGCCACCACCACCCGCACCGTCGGCCCGATCAGCTGAAGCTCCCGCCGGAACCAGGGCGCACAGGTGTCCCGCTCCTGCGGCAGCGGCTTGTTGTCCGGCGGCGCGCACCGGACCGCCGCGAAGATCCGGGTGTGCCGCAGCTCCAGGCCGTCGTCGGCGGCCACACTTGTCGGCTGGTTCGCCAGGCCGGCCCGGTGCAGCGCGGCGAACAGCACGTCTCCCGACCGGTCGCCGGTGAAGATCCGACCGGTGCGGTTGCCGCCGTGCGCGGCCGGCGCCAGCCCCAGGACGGCGATCTCGGCGTCCGCCGGGCCGAACCCCGGAACGGGCCGCCCCCAATACTCCTGGTCCCGGAACGCCGCCCGCCGTGTCACCGCGATGTCGGTGCGCCAGGCGACCAGGCGTGGGCAGGCGAAACAATCCGCGACCCCGGCGTCGAGCACGCCCAGCGACGCGGCCCCGGCCGCCTGGGTGACGACTTCCTCAGGGGTACGCGCGGACGCGCCGGACGGCAACACCCGTCCAGCACAACATCCCCCCACTACCGCCGAGCACCCGGGTCCGCCGCAAGGTGACGTCTCACCCATCTGCCGGGCCCGCCGTAAGCCGAGCCGTGACCCGCCGAACCCGCCGCAGTCTGCCAGGCCCGCCGTGAACCGGGCAGTGGCCGCCAACCCGCCGTAAGCCGAGCCGGGACCCGCCGAACCCGCCGCAGTCTGCCGGGCCGGCCGTGGACCGAGCAGTGGCCTACCAAGCCACGCCGTAGCCGCCCGGAAGACCATGCGAAACCGTGGACGCCGTCGCCACCGAGCCGCGACACGTGCTCATCGAGCCGGCGGGCGGGATCCAGCCGTTCGGGAAAGCTGTCCCGAACCGGTTGAGACCGGCCTGGCGCCGCGATATCGGGCCCGCTCGGCGGTCAGGGCCTGGCGATCACGCAGAGCAGGTAGCCGTCGCCGCCGTCACCACCGGCGAGGACGACCGCGTCGTCGCCCTCTTTGAAGTACTGGTCGCAGGCGCTGCCCAGGACATCGGTGGTGCCGTCGACCCGGCCCACGACGGTGTAGGCGGCCTCGCTGGAGGAACAGTCGACGAGGTCGGCCGTGGTCTCGGACACCTCCGAATCCAGCTCCTTGCCGATCGAGACGCAGTCACCTGCTTCGGCTTCCGCCGTCGACTCACCCGCCAGCCGAACGACCGCAACCTTGATCACCGCGACGACGGCGATCACCACGATGGCGCCGAGGATGCCGAGGACCTTGCCGAGCACCTTCTTCTTCGGCGGGGCCGTCTCCGGAGGAAAGCCGGACGGCGCGAAACCAGACGGCGGGGGAGAGCTCGGAGACGCGAAACCAGACGGCGGCGGAAAGCCCGGAAACCCGACCACGGTGGGCGCATACCCCGGCACCGGGTCAGGCCCACCCAGGAGAGTTGGAGCCGCAATTTCGGCAGGCGGCACAGTCGGCCCTCCGGCGAGCCCCGGCCCTCCGGCATGACCGGCCGCCACAGCCGACGCGATGGGATCCCCCGGAACGCCCGATGCCACAGGCGGCCCGGCGGAGCCGGTCGGAAGATCCGGCACTACAGCGGGCGCGGCCGAACCGACAGGCGCGGCCGAACCGACAGGCGCGGCCGAACCGACAGGCGCGGCCGAACCGGCAGACGCAGCCGAACCGGCAGACGCAGCCGAACCGGCAGACGCGGCCGGGGACGTTGCGGACCCGGATTGACCGCTGCTCGGCGGCGGGACGGTCCCATCCTCGCCCGGCGGGACGACGCCCCCGGGCTGAGTGGGCGCAACCGGGTCAGTCATGGGGGTCCTTCCGGGGGCACGACCGGATATCGATCGCCGGGACGGCGAGAATAGCGATCACCATCGCTGACGCGCGATCCCCCTTTTCCCCTTCTCTCTCCTCCACCAGCGATGCCGGCCATGCCGATCAGCTTGAGCGGCCCGGCTTGCCCCTCTCCCGCGCCGCCTCAGCCGACCGGGACCGGGGCGGGTGGCTTGACGGACGGCTTCGCCCCGTCGGCCGGGGCCCCGTCGGCCGGGGTCGGGGCGCCGCTGGGCGAGGCCGCCGGGGTGGCCGAGGCGTTCGTGGACGGCGCCGAGGTGGTTGGTGCCGAGGTGGTTGGCGCGTCCGAGGCTTTCGGCGTGGTGGTGGGGTCGCCGGTGCGGTACGGGGCGGCGTCGGGGCAGTGCGGGTAGCCGAGGGTGCGGCTGGGGACACCCAGGCCGCTCACCGGGTCCTCGCAGTAGGGCTCGCCCAGGCGGATCGGGTTGCCGTCCTGGTCGTAGAGCTGGACGCCGGAGATCAGGCGGCCGTCGCGGTCGTAGACATACACATCGCGGACGTCGGTGAACTCGTTCCAGCCGTTGTAGCCGACCTCCTGGTAGCCGTCCCGCCGGGCCGCGGAGTCGACCTCGAAGAAGCCGACCAGGGCGAAGATCACCAGGTAGGCGCTGGCGAGGCGGAGCGCGCGGCGGGGCCACTTGCGGGCCGGGGTGCCGCGGCGGCCGAGCCAGATGGAGCCGAGGATGCCGAGGGACAGCAGCAGAACGGCCGCGAAGTCGTCGCCGCCGGCCCGGGGCACCAGACCGATGGGGGCGTTGCCGTCCAGCATGAAGGCGACCGCCATGGCCGCCAGGTAGCCGCGGAGAACCCACCAGGCCGGTCGTAGGAGCACCAGGAATTCGCTTGCCCTCGCGTACCCCAGGATGGGGCCTGTGCGCACGTCGGCGCGGTGCATCGCCTGGCGGACGCGGGCACGATGCCGGGCAGCCCGGTCGGTGACCGCCGCGTAGCGTGAGCGACTCTCGGAGGAGTGCCCGCCGGTGGCGAGGCCGGCGCTGGCGCTGAGCTCGGCCGCGTAGGCCTCCGGTGGCCCGAGCCGGTCGGTGAGGGATCCACCGCCTTCGGCGAGGACCTCGGCCAGATGCTCGGGCAGGTCCTCGAGCAACTCGTCCCGGGTCGCGGCCGGCAGGCCGGCCAGTGCCAGCCGGACGCCCTCCATGTAGACGGCGATCTCGTCCTGTGCCGTGAGGTTCACGCCTTCCCCCGCTCGCGAAGAAGATCATCCATGATCGATGCGAAGCCGCTCCAGACCTTGCCCGAGCGTTGCAGCTCGGTGCGACCGGCCGCGTTGAGCGCGTAGTACTTCCGGTGCGGGCCCTCGTCGCTGGGCACGACATAGCTGTTCAGCAGGCCGTTGTTGAACAGCCGGCGGAGCGTGCCGTAGACGGACGCGTCGCCGACGTCCTCCAGGCCGGCCGTGCGCAGACGGCGAAGGATGTCGTAGCCGTATCCGTCCTCGTCGCGCAGGACGGCGAGGACGGCGAGATCGAGCACGCCCTTGAGTAACTGGGTCGGATCCACGCGGAGCACACTACTGCGCAATCCGAAGTACCGTCAACAGCGCAATACCCGGCGGGGTGGTGCGCGGAATCAGAGAGCCAGCCCGAAAGCGATGCCGTCGAGGATGTCGTGTTCGGAGGCGATCACGAAGTCGTGGCCGGAACGCTCGATGATCATCTTCATGATCAGGGCGCCGCCGCCGATCACGTCGGCCCGGCCGGGGTGCATCACCGGCAGGGCGAGGCGTTCCGCGACGGTCATGGCCAGCAGATCGCCGGTCACCCGGGCCACGGCCGCGGCGTCGACCCGGCTGTGGTGGATGCGCGCGGAGTCGTACACCTCCAGATCGTGAGCGAGAGCGGCGACGGTGGTGACCGTCCCGGCCAGGCCGACCAGAGTCCGGGCCTCACGGCCGGAGACGGCGGCGAGCGCCGTGTCGACGGCCTCGGCGACGTCGGCCTCGGCGGCGGCCAGCTCGGCCGGGGTGGGCGGGTCGCTGTGCAGGTGCCGCTCGGTCATCCGGACGCAGCCGATGTCCATCGAGACGGCACGCTCGACGCCGGTGACGCCGGTGACGAACTCGGTGGAGCCGCCGCCCAGGTCGAAGACCAGGTAGGGGCCCTGGGCGCCGAGGCCGCGGACGGCGCCGTCGAAGGAGAGCTGGGCCTCCTGCTCGCCGGTGATCACCTCGGGGTCGACGCCGAGCACGCCGCGCACCATGTCGCGGAAGTCCTGCGCGTTCGACGCGTCCCGGCTGGCCGAGGTGGCGCACATCCGGACCCGGGTGACGCCCAGCTCGGCGATCTCGGCGGCGTAGCCGAGCAGCGCCTGCCGGGTCCGCTCGATCGCGGCCGGGGCCAGCATCCCGGTACGGTCCACGCCCTCACCGAGGCGCACGATCTCCATCCGCCGGGCGACGTCGACGAGCTTGTCCCCGTCGACGTCGGCGATCAGCAGACGGATCGCGTTGGTGCCGCAGTCGATGGCGGCGACCCGGACGCTCCCGCCGCGTGGATTCCACGTCGAGGTCGGCGACTCGCTCATAGGTGCAGCAGCATTCTGGTGTTCCCCAGCGTGTTCGGCTTGACCCGTTCCAGGTCGAGGAATTCGGCGACGCCCTCGTCGTAGGAGCGCAGCAACTGCTCGTAGACGCCGTGCGGCACGGCCGCGCCGTCGATCTCGGTGAACCCGAACGACCCGAAGAAACGGGTCTCGAAGGTGAGGCAGAACACCCGGCGTACGCCGAGTTCGCGCGCCTGGTCGAGCAGCGCGGCGACGATCTTGTGGCCGATCTTGCGGCCGCGGCGTGCCGGGTCGACCGCGACGGTCCGGATCTCCGCGAGGTCCTCCCACATCACGTGCAGGGCCCCGCAGCCGACGACCCGGTCCTCCTCGTCGGCCGCCACCCAGAACTCCTGCACCTGCTCGTACAGGGTGACGGTGGCCTTGCTGAGCAGGCGGCGATCGGTGGTGTACGTGTCGACGAGCGCCCGGATCGCCCGGACGTCGCCGGTCCGGGCACGACGGATGATCACTCGTCGACCGCCGGGCGCACGCACGGGCCACCGGCCCAGTACGGCTCGATCGCGTCGCGCACCTCGTCACCGAACGGGTTGACACCCCGGCCGGCCGCCAGCGCGTGCCCGAGATGGACGTGCAGGCACTTGACCCGGTCCGGCATGCCGCCCGCCGAGACGTGGCTGATCTCCGGAACGTCCTCGATGGCGGTTCGCCGGTCCAGATAGTCCTGATGGGCGGCCGCGTATCTCTTGGCGAGCTCCGGATCGGTGCTGAGACGCTCCTGCATGTCGCGCATCACACCGGCCGACTCCAGACGGCTGCAGGCGGCCGTGGCATGCGGGCAGGTGAGGTAGAAGAGGGTCGGGAACGGTGTGCCGTCGTCGAGGCGTGGCGACGTCTCCACCACGTCGGGGTTGCCGCACGGGCAGCGGTGCGCGACGGCCCGGGTCCCCCGGGGACGGCGGCCTAGCTGGGCCGCCACGATGTCGAGGTCGGCGGGCGTGGGTTCTTCCATCAGTCCGAAATCAGTCCTGGGGCTCTGCGTTGGCGGCTTGGACACTGCTCCACAGCGTGTCGTACCAGCGGTCCGGGGCGGCCGCCGGGGTCTGCCCGTCCGCCTTGCGGGCGGCGCCGTCCTTGTCGTTCACGACGAGCAGGGGCGTCTCACCCGGGCGCACGTAGAAGATCCGCTCCCGGGCCTGGATGCGCAGGTACTCCGGGTCGTTCCACTTCTCGAGGGTCTTCGCGGTCTCGGCGATCTCGGCCCGCTGCACGGCCTGCGCCCGCTCCATCTCGGCGATCTCGGCCTCTTGCTTCAAATACACCCGGACGGGGTACGTGTACGCCAGCGCCAGTGCGACGACCAGGGCTATCAGGACGGTGGCCCGGCCGGTCAGCGCGCGCGGACGCGGCGCCTCGGTACGTTTCGCGGCCGTGCCGCCGGCCCCGGACGAGCTACGCCGGGAGGCCGGCACCCGGATCGGGCCGGTGTTCCTCGTCCGGGGCGGGGTGGGGCGGCCACCGGTTCGCCGGGCCGGGCCCTGGCCGCTCGGTGTACGGCGTTCCGCCATCTCGCCCTCCCCCGCCTACCGTCACGTGTTCGTGGCACCCACCCGGAAATCTATGTCTCCGAAGGCGGGTGCCACAAACTCGATGATCCGACGCCGGTGGGTCAGCCGACGCGGTAACGCGGGAACGCGCCCGCACCGGCGTACCGGGCGGCGCTCTCCAGCTGCTCCTCGATGCGCAGGAGCTGGTTGTACTTGGCGACCCGGTCGGACCGGGCCGGGGCGCCGGTCTTGATCTGGCCGGAGCCGACCGCGACGGCCAGGTCGGCGATGGTGACGTCCTCGGTCTCACCGGAGCGGTGCGACATCATCGTCTTGAAGCCGGCCCGGTGGGCCAGTTCCACGGCGTCCAGCGTCTCGGTGAGCGAGCCGATCTGGTTCACCTTGACCAGCAGGGCGTTGGCGGCGTTCTCGGCGATGCCGCGGGCCAGGCGCTGCGGGTTGGTGACGAACAGGTCGTCGCCGACGATCTGGATCTTGCTACCGAGTTCGGCGGTCATCGCGCTCCAGCCGGCCCAGTCCTCCTCGTCCAGCGGGTCCTCGATGGAGACGATCGGGAAGTCGGCGGCGAGCTTCGCGTAGTACGCGATCATCTCCTCGGTCGACTTCGGGGCGCCCTCGAAGACGTACGCACCGTCCTTGTGGAACTCGGTCGCAGCGACGTCCATGGCCAGCACGATGTCGCTGCCCAGGGTGTAACCGGCGGCCTGCACGGCCTCGGCGATCAGCTCCAGGGCCGCGACGTTCGCCGACAGGCTCGGCGCGAAGCCGCCCTCGTCGCCGAGGCCGGTGGACAGGCCCTTCTTCTTCAGCACCGACTTGAGCGCGTGGTAGACCTCGGCGCCGCTGCGCACGGCCTCACGGAAGGTCGGGGCGCCGATCGGGGCGATCATGAACTCCTGCACGTCGACGTTGGAGTCGGCGTGCGACCCACCGTTCAGGATGTTCATCATCGGCACGGGCAGCAGCGCCGCGTTCGGTCCGCCGAGGTAGCGGAACAGCGGCAGCTCGGCGGAGGCGGCGGCGGCCTTGGCCACGGCGAGCGAGACGCCGAGGATGGCGTTCGCGCCGAGGTTCGACTTGCCCGGGGTGCCGTCGATGTCGAGCATCTTCTGGTCGATCAGACGCTGGTCGGAGGCCTCGTACCCGACGAGCTCCTCGACGATCTGCTCTTCGATGTTGCTGACCGCCTTCTCGACACCCTTGCCGAGGTAGCGGCCCTTGTCGCCGTCGCGCAGCTCGAGCGCCTCGAACGCACCGGTGGAGGCGCCGGACGGCACCGCGGCGCGGCCTACCGATCCGTCGTCCAGGCCCACCTCGACCTCAACGGTCGGGTTGCCCCGAGAATCGAGGATCTCGCGCGCGACGATTGCTTCAATGGTGGCCATTGGTCGTGTCGCTCCCTAACGTTTGTACGAATACACAGTTTCGGTCCGCGACCCTGCGGGCCGACCACACCGGAGAGCGTATCTAGTCGAGCACTCGCATGTTCGCGGGGCCGGTCAACTCGACGCCCACTATGCCTCAAACCCGCGACGGAGCTGCCGAATCGGTGGGCACTATGACCAGTAGCCTGTTTCCCGCCGACGGGTCGCGCGTCGAGATGGACCATGGAGACCGGAGCCTCCCGGAAGTTCGGGTGGTCCGGGTCGCCGAGGCCACCGTGACCCTGTCGCTGCCCCTCGTCGACGTCCCGCTGACGACCGGCTCCCCGGTGACCCTCCGCTGGCCGGCCGGCCCTCGTGGCCGGTACGTGCAGCGCGGGACGGTGGTGCGGGTCGACGAGAACCGGATCGACGTGACGCTGCCCGGTGAGCCGGAGATCGAACAGCTGCGGAACTACGTGCGGGGCGGCGGGGGTGAGAGCATCCTGCTGGTACGTGCCAACGAACCGCAGGCCATCGGCAAGGTGCACGACATCAGCGAGCGGTCCGTGCGCGCCCACTTCAGCAACGTCGAGCTGCGGCCGGGCGAGCAGATGTTGCTCCGGGTGCAGCTGGGCACCGAGGTGGTGGAGTTCCCGGCCACCGCGCTGCGGGTGAGTTCGCTGCAGCAGCAGGTTCCGGTGCGCGGCCCGCTCATGGTCGAGATGGTGGCGATCTTCGATCACAACGAGCAACAGGCCAGAATCATCCGACGGTACGTGTTCCGCCTCCAGGCCATGGCGAGGCGGGAGGCCGCGGCCGCCGAGGCGATCGGTGCCGAGGCGATCGCGGCGCAGGGGCGGGCCGAGGTCGTCAGCCTCCGATGATTCCCGGAAATCGGGCGTGGAATACCGATTCCGAAATTGGGGCCCTCCGCCCTGAAAATGTCAGTCCATTGGTCCTCAATTAATCGACGATCGCCACGGGATACTCGATTGCGCGGGGTGGGCCGGGTACGCAAGGGTGGTCTCGTGCCCGCCACCCCGCGCCGCGTCCCCGCCGGCTCCCGGCTCGCCGGTTCCCTGCTCGTCCTCGGTCTTCTCGGCGCCTCCGGCTGCACCGGAATCGACCCGGCCGGGGCCGCCGGTGTCGCTGGAGCCGACCTGGTCAGCGAGGTCGCCGATCGGCTGGCCGGCGCGGGCGGCCAGAGCTGGACGGCCACCTACCGGCTGGCCGGCGGCGAGGCCGCCCGGATCACCCGCTCGCAGGAGCCGGCCCGTGTCGCCTACGCCTACCCGTCCGGCCGCCTGATCCGGACGCCGGACGCCCTCACCCGGTGCGCCGACGCCGGCGAGGAGACCGTCTGCACCGCCACCGATCCGCGCGGCACCGCCGACGAGCTGCCGCCCACCGCCGGCCTGGTGACGCCGGACACGGTCCTCACGCTGCTGAACGCGGCGGCGATCGACCCGGACCTGGCGGTCCGGACGCGGGAGACCACGATCGCCGAGCGGACCGCCTCCTGCCTCCAGCTGGGTGGAGTGGATCATGTGGCGACGCCCGACTTCGATGTCTGTGTGACGGTCGAGGGGGCCATCGCCGGTTTCACCGGGACGGTGGCCGGCGCCCCGGTCGAGATGGTGCTGACCGATTACCAGCCGCACGCCGGTGAGTTCGACTTCGTCATGCCCGCCGGGGCGCGTTTCGTCGACCACCGAACCGGCTGACCGCCCACCGGGCGGCCACCCCGCCTGACGTACGGCCGACCACCCCGCTTGGCGTGTTGAGTTGAGGCGCGATTCGCGCCTCAACTCAACACGCTCAGACGCCCAGCAGAGAGCGCAGGTGGCGGGGCGGTGGAGAACCATGCGCCAGCATGGCGTCGTGCCACGCCTTCGGGGTGGCGCCGAACGGCCGGGCCGCCGCGATCGCCGCGACCTCGGTGTAGCCGACGAAATAGGTGGACAGCTGCGTCGAGGTGAGCAACGCCCGCCGCCACTTGCCGGCCGCCTCGCCCTCCTCCTGGAAACCGCGGCCGGTCATCAGCTCCATGGCCTCCGGCTCGGCCATCCCCTCGCAGTGCGTGAGCTGGTCGATGATCGCGTTGAGACTCATCCGCAGCTGCAACTTCAGCTGCTGCAGCCGGACCGGCAGGCCACCGAAGCCGAGGCCGGTCATCAGCTCCTCCGCATACACCGCCCAGCCCTCGACGAACGGACCGGACCAGCCGAGCGCACGGACCCGGGTCGCGGCCCGGAACCGCCGCGAGTGGGCGATCTGCAGGAAGTGGCCGGGCATCGCCTCGTGGACGGTGAGGTTGCGCAGCATCTCGTCGTTGTACTCCCGGTAGAAGCTGGCGATCCGCTCCGCGGGCCAGTCCGCCGGGGCCGGGGCGATGCAGTAGAAGGTGGGGACGTCGGCGGTCTCCAGCGGGCCCGGCGGGTCACAGTAGGCCACCGCGACGCCCCGGGCGAACTCCGGCATCTCCTCGATGACGCACGGATCGTCCACCAGGGAAACGATGTCGTGCCGCCGGACGAACTCGGTCGCCTCCTCCATCGTCACCTTGGCCAGGCCGACGATGGAGGTGTTGTCCGGATGCCGCTCGGCGATCGAGTCGAGGGCGCGGCGAACCGTCTCGTCGGTGGCCGGGCCGCCGACCAGCTCGGCCGACGCCGCCCGCAGCGCCTCACCGACCCGGTCCAGGTTGTCCCGTGCCCGGCTGAGCACCTCGGCCGCGGACAGTTCGGTGTCGAGGGTGTGCCAGAGCCGGGCCTCCCACAGGCGGCGGCCGAGCCGTGGGTCCCGGCCGGGCTCGCCGCTGTCCAGCCGGGCGCGCAGCCAGCCGTCGAACTCGCCCAACGCGGCGAGTGCCGCCTCGGCCGCCGGCTCCACGGTGGCCCGCATCCCGGGCTCCTGTGTGAGCATGGCGGGGATCTCGGCACGGATCAGCCCGGCCGTGCCGGCGAACTGGCCGACCGCGGTCTCGATGTGGATCCGGGGCACGTCACGCAGCACGGCGCGGGCGGTGGCCAGCGCGTCCGGGATCGCGCCGAGCCGGGCGGCCAGGCTGGTCAGCCGCTCCGCCGGCGGCGCGAACGGGCGGGCGATCAGCCCGTGCAGCAGCGGCCCGGGATTGTGTTCCAACGGGTTCCACTCGTGCTCACGGATCTCGCTCAGCTCGAACAGCGCCCGGTCCACCTGGCCGGTGAGGATGGCGTGGTCGACCTGGTCCTCCGGATCGAGCCCGTCGGGGTCGACGCCGCTGAGCGCGTCACCGGCGTCACGCAGCATGGTGAGCCTACCGGACACGCCGGCGTCGGAGTGGTCGGGCAGGCGGTCGTCGAAGCGATGCTCGCCCGCGTAGAAGGCGGTGACGGGGTCGCTCTCCAACAGGGCGTCGACGATCCGCTCGGCAAGCGGTACGAACTCCGGCATGCCGTGAAACCTACTCGGACGGACCGGCGTTTTCCGCCGCACGCACCGCCTCGGCGAAAGCAATCGTGGCGGCCCGCAACTCGGCCTCGGGGTCCAGACCGGCGGCCCGGGCCTCGGCGACCACCCGCAACAGCAGGCTGCCCAGGTCCTCGCCGGCCGGCAGCGGCACGTCCAGCCCGGCCCGTTCGGCCCGGTGCAGGATCTTCGCGGCCAGGGCGAGCGACGGCTGGCTCATCGCGATCCCGTCCAGCACCGAATCCCGCGCCTTCTCCTCGCGCTTGATCCGCTCCCAGTTGGCGGTGATCTCCTCGATGTCCTCGATCCGCTCGCCGGCGAAGACGTGCGGGTTGCGCCGGATCATCTTCTCCACCAGGTCGCCGGCCACGTCGTCGATGCTCCAGCGGTCGCTCTCGTCGTGGTCCTCGGCGAGCCGGGCGTGCAGCACCACCTGGAGCAGCACGTCGCCGAGCTCCTCGCGGAGCGCGCCCGCGTCGTCACCGGCGATCGCGTCGTACGCCTCGTACGCCTCCTCGATCAGGTAGGGGGCGAGCGTCAGATGGGTCTGTGCCCGTTTCCACGGGTCGCCGCCGGGTGACGCGAGACGGTCCATCACGGTGACGGCGTCCAGCAGACGGGCGCCGGGCGGGTCCCACGAGCCGTACATCAGCTCCAGCTCGGCGAGGCCCGGCTCGCGGGCCAGGCGCAGCCCGAGTTGCCGGGCGAAGTCCTGGTCGCCGTGCGGTCCGGCGAGCCACACCGCGGCCGGCTGCCCGGCGATCGCGTCGAGCAGGCCTTGCGGGTCGGTGTCCAGGATCGTGACCGCGACACCGGTCACCCGCAGGGCCTCGGCTTGGGCGCTGTCCGCGGCGGCGAAGACCGGGTACGCCCGGACGGCGTCCCACGCCTCCGCGGTCAGCAGCCCGGCCGGCAGCCGTGGCGAGGTGACCAGCAGAATGATCCGGATGCTCAAGAGACGTCGGCCACCGGCATGGACTGGTCGTCGCCGAGGTCGGTGCCGAGCAGCTGGAGCGCGTCGGTCTCGCCCTGGATCTCCAGCACGCTCACCCGGAACGGCTGGTAGCGCGGGTTGACCTTGACGTGCAGCTGGTCGGCGGCGCTCTCCACCTGCTCACGGACCTGAGCGGCGGCCGCCACCACCTGGAGGTTCTGCTCGGACTGCTGGGACATCCAGGTGGTGAAGTCCTGGCCGGGCTCGACACCGCCGGCGGCGCCCAGGCTGTCGTAGACCAGGCGCATGTCCTCCTCGGCCGGCGGGGTGGACGAGAGGAACGACTGGAGCAGCAGCGTCTGCAGGTAGAGGTTGTCGATGTAGAGCTTGGTGTACTCCAGGCCGGCGGGCAGCTTGCGCTGGGCGGCCTCCTCCTCGTACGGCACGTCGGCGGGCAGGGTGATCGAGCGCTGCGCGGCGACCCGGTCGTAAAGCTCCCGGCTGACCAGCGCGTGCACGATGTCGCCCCGGCTGAACGGCATCTGCACGGGGGTGGCCGTGATGGTCGGCGCGGGCGTGACCTCCTGCTCGGCCTGCCGCAGCTCCTCCTCCTTGGCGCGCTGCTGCCGCTCGGCCTCGGCGGCCGCGGCCCGGGCCTGGGTGGTGAGGCTGTCGTACGCCTCGTCCCAGATCCTCTGGACCTCCTGCTCGGACACCTGCCCGGCGTCGCCGAGATAGGCGGCCACGGTCGAGTCCGTACGGCAGGCGGAGAGGCCGCCCACGGCGAGGGACGCGGCGACAACGGCGGAGGCGACTCGGCGAGCACACAGCATGGTCAACACTCTCTCACGTCCCCTGTGACCTTCATCGCCCCGGCCCCTTGTCGATCTCATCCCTTGACCACGACCGGCGCCGGGGCCGGTGCCTCGCCGAGCACGTCCTTGAGCAGCTGGGCGCACCACTGCAGCAGGGCCTGGTCGCGCAGCGGCTCGCCGCCGACCCGGCGGGTGCTGGGCCGGGGCACGCTGACCTGGTCGGCGCCGGTCTTGTAGACGGCGTCCGGGTGGTAGCGCTTGAGCCGCAACTGCTTGGAGTCGGGCAGGGCCAGCGGGGAGAGCCGGATGTGCTTTCCCTGCATGGAGACGTCGCTGAGCCCGTACGCCCGGGCCAGCAGCCGGAACCGGGCGACCGCGATCAGGTTGGCCACCTGGGCCGGGGGCTCGCCGTACCGGTCGGTCATCTCGGCGACGACCTCGGAGAGCCGCGGCTCGTCGCGGGACTCGGCCAGTTTGCGGTACATCTCCAGGCGCAGGCGCTCGACCGAGATGTACTCGGTGGGCAGGTGTGCGTCCACCGGCAGGTCGATCTTGACCTCCGGTTCCTCCTCCGGGCGCTCGCCCTTGAACTGGGCGACCGCCTCGCCGACCATCCGCACGTACAGGTCGAAGCCGACGCCCTCGATGTGGCCGGACTGCTCGCCGCCGAGCAGGTTGCCAGCGCCGCGGATCTCCAGGTCCTTCATCGCGACGTACATGCCGGCGCCGAGCTCGGTGTGCTGGGCGATGGTGGCGAGCCGCTCGTGGGCGTGCTCGGTGAGCGGCTTCTCCCGCGGGTAGAGGAAGTACGCGTACGCCCGCTCGCGGCCCCGGCCGACCCGGCCGCGGATCTGGTGCAGCTGGGCGAGACCGAGCAGGTCGGCGCGTTCCAGGATGAGGGTGTTGGCGTTCGGGATGTCGATGCCGGACTCGACGATCGTGGTGCAGACCAGGACGTCGAACTCCTTCTCCCAGAAGCCGACCATCACCTTCTCGAGCTGTTCCTCGCTCATCTGGCCGTGCGCCACCGCGACCCGGGCCTCGGGGACCAGCTCCCGCAGTTTGCGGGCGGCCCGGTCGATCGACTCGACCCGGTTGTGCAGGTAGAAGACCTGGCCGTCGCGCAGCAGCTCGCGGTGGATGGCGGCGGCCACCTGCTTCTCGTCGTACGCCCCCACGTAGGTGAGGACCGGGTGCCGCTCCTCCGGCGGGGTGGCGATGGTGGACATCTCCCGGATGCCGGTGATCGCCATCTCCAGGGTCCGCGGGATCGGGGTGGCCGACATGGTCAGCACGTCCACCGACGCGCGCAGTGCCTTGAGCTGCTCCTTGTGCTCGACGCCGAAGCGCTGCTCCTCGTCCACGATGATCAGGCCGAGGTTCTTGAACCGGGTCGCCTTGGAGAGCAGCCGGTGGGTGCCGATGACGATGTCGGCGGTGCCGTCGGCGGCCTGCTCCAGGGTGAGGGCGGCCTCCTTCGGCGTCTGGAACCGGGACAACTGCTTGATCTGCACCGGGAACTGGCTCATCCGCTCGGTGAACGTGTTGTAGTGCTGCTGGGCGAGCAGCGTCGTCGGCACGAGCACGGCCACCTGCTTGCCGTCCTGCACCGCCTTGAACGCCGCCCGTACCGCGATCTCGGTCTTGCCGTAACCGACGTCGCCGCAGATCAGCCGGTCCATCGGGACCTGTAGCTCCATGTCGTGCTTGACCTCGACGATGGCGGCCATCTGGTCCGGGGTCTCGGTGTACGGGAACGCGTCCTCCAGCTCGCGCTGCCAGGGGGTGTCCGGCCCGAACGCGTGGCCCGAGGAGGCCTGGCGTGCCGCGTACAGCTGGATGAGCTGGGCGGCGATCTCCTTGACCGCCTTCTTGGCCCGCGCCTTGCTCTTCTGCCAGTCGGTGCCGCCCATCTTGTGCAGGCTGGGCGCTTCCCCGCCGACGTAGCGGGACAGCTGGTCGAGCTGGTCGGTGGGCACGTAGAGGCGGTCGCCGGGCTGGCCCCGTTTGGACGCGGCATACTCGATGACCAGGTACTCCCGGTCGGCGCCGTTGACGGTCCGCTGCACCAGCTCGATGTAGCGGCCGATGCCGTGCTGCTCGTGCACCACGAAGTCGCCGGTCTTGAGCTCCAGCGGGTCGATGGTGTTGCGGCGCCGGGCCGGCATCTTGCGCATGTCCTTGGTGGACGCGCCGCGGCCGCCGGAGATGTCGTTGCCGGTGATCACCGCGAGCCGGGACGCCTCGTCGACGAAGCCGTGGTTCAGCCCGCCGCAGGTGATCAGCAGCTGCCCGTCCTGGATGGCCGAGGGGATCGCGTCGACCGGGGTGACGCCCAGGCCGGCGTCGCGCAGCAGCTCGGCGGCCCGCTGCGCGGTGCCCTTGCCCTCGAAGACGAGCGCGATGGCCCAGCCCTGAGCGGCCCATCCGGACAGGTCGGCGGCCAGGCGGGCGGTGTCGCCGTGGTAGAGCGGGACCGGCTGGGCGGCCAGCGCGACGGCGTCGCCCAGATCCGGGCTCACCTCGACCGGGGTGGCGTCCTCCCAGGGCAGCGCCTCCGCCGGCGCCTCGGCCGTGGCCAGGCCGAACGGGGAGACGGTCCACCACGGCTGCTTGAGAACGGCCGCGTGCGCACGGACGTCCGCGAGGCTCTTGAAAGCGACGGCGCCGACGTCGATCGGTGCCTGGCCGCCGACGGCGGCCGCCGCCCAGGAGGCCTCCAGGAACTCGTCGGAGGTACGCGTGAGGTCGTGCGCCCGGGTGCGGATCCGCTCCGGGTCGCACAGCAGCACGTGGGTGCCGGCCGGCATGCAGTCGATCAGCAGCTCCATGCTGTCGGTGTCGTCGAGCAGCGCCGGCGCCAGCGACTCCATGCCCTCGACCGGGATGCCCTCGGCGAGTTTGTCGAGGATCTCGGCCAGTTCCGGGTACCGCGTGGACAGCTGCCGGGCGCGGTCCCGGACGGCCGGGGTGAGCAGCAGCTCGCGGCAGGGCGGCGCCCACAGCCGCGGCACCTGGTCGATGGTGCGCTGGTCGGCGACCGCGAAGGTGCGGATCTCCTCGACCTCGTCGCCCCAGAACTCGACCCGGGACGGGTGCTCGTCGGTGGGCGGGAACACGTCCAGGATGCCGCCGCGGACCGCGAACTCGCCGCGTTTGGTGACCAGGTCGACCCGCGCGTACGCCATGTCGGACAGCCGCCGGGCGACCGTCTCCAGCTCTGCCGCGCCGCCGGCGGTCAGCTCCACCGGCTCGAGGTCGCCGAGGCCCTTGAGCTGCGGCTGGAGCATCGACCGGACCGGGGCCACGACGACCCGCAGCGGCGTGTCGCCGGGGTGGGCGAGCCGGCGCAGCACGGCGAGGCGGCGGCCGACGGTGTCGGAGCGCGGCGACAGCCGCTCGTGCGGCAGCGTCTCCCAGGACGGGTAGACGGCCACCAGCGACGGGTCGATCAGGCAGCCGAGGGCGTCGGCCAGGTCGTCGGCCTCCCGGGAGGTGGCGGTCACCGCGAGGACCGGCCGCTGGGCGCCGCCGATGTCGGCCGCGCCGGCGACGGTGGCCACCACGAACGGCCGGAGCGAGACCGGTGCGGTCAGGTCCAGCGAGTCGGAGTCGACGAAGCCCTTGGCCGCCAGATCACGGGCGCGGGCCAGACCTCGGTCGCGCAGGGCGGCGGGAATCAGACCGGAGAGTTGCATGGAAGAAGACCCCCTGAGGGCACGACGAACGACCCCGGTCCGGAAACCCGGGCGGGGGTGCGTTGCTCAGCTTAGTCCGACTCGCCGACACAACCCGCAACCCGCGCGTTATCGCATGATATGTCCGGTATAGGGGCTTCCTTTCCCGCTTACGCCGTCCGGGTGACCGTGGCCGGCGAACGGCTCCGGCGCCGTCCGGGTGCCTCATGCTGTCCTCGTGAGCGACCAGGGCGTACTGTCCCCGGCCCGGTGGGGACCGGTTCGTTGACGGGCCGGCGCCGGGCCCTGCTGCTGGCCCTCCTCCTCGGCACGGGCGGCGGCGTGCTGCCCCCGCACCAGCCCGGCCACCCCGCACCGGCCGCCGGCTTCTACGTCGACCCGGGCGGGCAGGCCGCGCGTTACCTGCGTAATCTGCGCGCGTCCGGACGGCACGCGGAGGCCACCGTCATCCGGCGGATCGCCGACCGGCCCGCCGCGGTCTGGTTCACCGACGCCCGGCCCGGGTTCGCCGACCGGGCTCGCGCGCTCGTCGGGGCGGCACGCCGGGCCGGGCGGACGCCGGTGCTGACGCTCTACTTCATCCCGAACCGGGACTGCCGCGGGTATTCGGCCGGTGGCGCCCGCACCGCGCGGACGTACCGGAACTGGATCTCCTCGATGGCCGGCGCGATGCGCGGGCACCGCGCCCTGGTGATCCTCGAACCGGACGCGGTGGCGCACGCCGCCGGCGGGCACTGTCTCGGCCCGCGCGGCGTGGCCCAGCGGTACGCGCTGCTCGCCCACGCCGTCGACACGCTGCGGGCGAACCCCGGCGTCGCCGTCTACGTGGACGCCGGCCACCCCCGGTGGATCCCGGCCGCCCGGATCGCGCCGGCGCTGCGCCGGGCCGGCGCCACCCGCGCCCGCGGTTTCTCGCTCAACGTCGCCAACTTCGAGACCACGGCCGACAACCTGCGGTACGGAACGGAAGTGTCCCGTCTCCTCGGCGGCCGTCATTTCGTCGTCGACACGAGCCGCAACGGCAACGGCCCGGCCCGCCGGATGACCGGCGACCGGCGCTGGTGCAACCCGCCCGGACGACGGCTCGGGACAGCGCCGACACGCCGCACCGGACATCGGCTCGCGGACGCGTACCTCTGGGTGAAAAGGCCCGGGGAATCGGACGGTGACTGTGTCTCCGGGGCTCCACCCGCAGGTCACTGGTATCCGACCTATGCACGATCACTGACCGGGTCATGAGACTCTTGAACCAATCCACCCCATGACCGGGGTGCGCCGATAACATCGGCGAAGTCGGGACAGCGCCGTCCTGGAGCCATCCGAGTGAAGGAGCGCCCCGATGACAGAGCAGCCTGCCCAACTCGACGATCGAGAGGGATCCGACGCCGCGCTACGTGCCGACATCCGCCGGATCGGTACGCTGCTCGGCCAGACGCTGGCCCGCCAGGAAGGGCGGCCCCTGCTCGATCTGGTCGAGGAGATCCGCGCCCTGGTGCGGCAGGACGCCCGCGCCGCCGCCGACCGCCTCTCGGCCATGGACATCACCACCGGCACGAAGCTGGCCCGGGCCTTCTCCACCTACTTCCACCTGGCGAACGTCACCGAGCAGGTGCACCGCTCGCGCGATCTGCGCCGCCGCCGGGCGAAGAACGGCGGCTGGCTGGACCAGGCCGCCAAGCGGATCGCCGAGAAGGGCGTCCCGGCCGACGAGATCGCCGCCGCGGCCCGCCGCCTCGCCATCCGCCCGGTCTTCACGGCCCACCCCACCGAGGCCTCCCGCCGGTCGATCCTGTCGAAGCTGCGCCAGGTCGCCGACTCGCTGGACGCCGAGTCGGCCGCCGCCGCGCTGTTCGGCGACACCGACACCACCACCTCCACCAAGCGTTTCGCCGAGCTGATCGACCTGCTCTGGCAGACCGACGAGCTGCGCCTGGACCGGCCGGACCCGACCGACGAGGCCCGCAACGCCGTCTACTACCTCAAGGATCTGTACGCCGACGCCGCCCCGCAGGTGCTCGACGACCTGGCCGACACGCTGCGCCGGCTCGGTGTGGAGACCGCGCCCACCTCGCGGCCGCTCACCTTCGGCTCGTGGATCGGCGGCGACCGGGACGGCAACCCGTTCGTCACCCCGGCGGTCACCCGGGACGTCCTGCTCATCCAGCACGAGCACGGCATCCAGGCCACCGAGAAGGCGATGGACAAGCTGATCGACGAGCTGTCGGTCTCCCGGCGGTTGCGCGGCGTCTCCCTCGACCTGTCCGCCAGCCTCGCCCAGGACCTCGACAACCTGCCCGAGGTGGCGCCGCGGTTCCGCCGGGTCAACGCCGAGGAGCCGTACCGCCTGAAGGTCCGGGCGATCAAGGCGAAGCTGGCCAACACCCGGGCCCGGCTGGTCAACGGCACCCCGCACGTGCCCGGCCGCGACTACCTGGGCAGCGCCGAGCTGATCTCCGACCTGGAGCTGATGCGCGCCTCGCTGGCCCGCAACTCCGGGCAGCTGTCCGCCGTCGGCGTGGTCTCCACCGCGATCCGCAAGGCGTCCGCGTTCGGCATGCAGCTGGCCGTCCTCGACGTGCGCGAGCACGCCGAGAAGCACCACGAGGTGCTCCAGCAGATGTACGCGCAGGTCGGCGAGGTGGACGACTACGCCACCCTGGACCGGGCGTCACGGACCAAGCTGCTCGCCGCCGAACTGACCGGGCGGCGGCCGCTGTCCAGCAACGACACGCCGCTCACCGATTCGGCGCGCAAGACCTTCGACGTGTTCAACACGATCCGGGAGTCGCAGGCGCGGTTCGGTGAGGAGGTCATCGAGTCGTACATCATCTCGATGACCCTCGGCGTCGACGACGTGCTCGCCGCGGCCGTGCTGGCCCGCGAGGCCGGGCTCGTCGACATCCACACCGGGCGGGCCCAGGTCGGCATCGTGCCGCTGCTGGAGACCCCGGCCGAGCTGGACGCCGGCGGTGACCTGCTGGACGAGATGCTCTCCACCCCGGCGTACCGGGAGATCGTCCGCGCGCGCGGCGACATCCAGGAGGTCATGCTCGGCTACTCGGACTCCAACAAGGAGGCCGGCATCACCACCAGCCAGTGGCGCATCCACAAGGCGCAGCGGTCGCTGCGTGACGTGGCGGCCCGGCACGGGGTGCGGCTGCGCCTCTTCCACGGCCGCGGTGGCACGGTCGGCCGCGGTGGCGGTCCCACCCACGAGGCGATCCTGGCCCAGCCGTACGGCACGCTCGACGGCGCGATCAAGGTGACCGAGCAGGGTGAGGTCATCTCCGACAAGTACACGCTCCCGTCGCTGGCCCGGGAGAACCTGGAACTGACCGTCGCCGCGGTGCTCCAGGCGACCCTGCTGCACACCACGCTCTCGGTCGACCCGGTGCGCCTCGCGGAGTGGGACTCGGTGATGGACACCGCCTCGGACGCGGCGTTCGCCCGGTACCGGTCGCTCGTCGAGGACCCGGACCTGGCCGCCTACTTCTGGGCCGCCACCCCGACCGAGCTGCTCGGCGCGCTGAACATCGGCTCCCGCCCGGCCAAGCGTCCCAACGCGGACGCCGGCCTGAGCGGCCTGCGGGCGATCCCGTGGGTGTTCGGCTGGACCCAGACCCGGCAGATCGTCCCCGGCTGGTTCGGTGTCGGCACCGGCCTGGCCGCGGTCCGTGCCGCCGGCCTCGGCGCCGAACTCGACGCCATGCACGAGCAATGGCAGTTCTTCCGCACGTTCCTGTCGAACGTCGAGATGATGCTCGCCAAGACCGACCTGTCGATCGCCCGCCGCTACGTGGAGACCCTGGTCCCCGAGGGGCTGCACCCGATCTTCGAGAAGATCGAGCAGGAGTACGCGCTGACCGTCCAGGAGGTTCTGGCGATCACCGGTGACACCGAGCTCCTGTCGAACCAGCCGGAGCTCTCCCGCACCCTCGGCGTCCGCGACACCTACCTGGAGCCGCTGCACCACCTCCAGGTCGCCCTGCTGCGCCAGTACCGCGAGCTGGGCGACGCGGGCCGCCAGATGCCGACCGCCCCGGGCGCCCGCCGCGGCCCGTCCGACTCGACGGCCCTGGAACGCGCCCTGCTCACCACGGTCAACGGCATCGCCGCCGGCATGCGCAACACCGGCTGACCGTCGCCCTTTCCACACGGCGAGGCCCCGTACCGGATCCCGGTACGGGGCCTCGCCGTCATCGTTCCGTTCTCGCTTTCCACCTCGCGAGGCGCGACTGTGCCTTACCTTCTCGGCCGACCAGATCCTTGTCGCGCAGCGCCCGTCCGGTACCACGCGAGCGTTGCCGGCCGGCCGATCGCGCCACAGGTGCGCCACAGGTGCGCCACAGGTGCGGGTTTTGCACAGGGCCTACCGATCGAACGCCGACCTCCGATCCAGCGATTCCCGCAGGTTTACCGATCGCTACACTTTCGCGTATGGCCACGGCGGAGTGGGACATCTACCTTGTCAACGAGGTGCGCACTTGGATCGAAGGACTCGACGACACCACCCACAGACGGGTGACCCAGGCACTCGATCTCCTGGCCGAACACGGCCCCGGACTCGGCCGTCCGGTCGTGGACACGATCCACGGCTCCTCCATAGCCAATCTGAAAGAATTACGTCCTGGCACGGTGCGGATCCTGTTCGCCTTCGATCCATGGCGGTCCAGCATTCTTCTCGTGGCAGGAGACAAGTCCGGCCGCTGGAACGAGTGGTACCACGAGGCCATTCCGCTGGCGGAACGACGCTACGAGACGTACCTCAAGGAACGCGCCGACGAGGGGGGGAGACCGAGATGAATAGCTACGCTCGGTGGGTCGACATCCGGGACGAGCACGTCGAACGAGCGGGCGGCGAGGAGGCCGTGGCCGACGGCAAGAACGAGATACTCGCGACCGTCATCGGTCATCGGCTGGCCGAGGTACGCCGAGCCCGGGGCTTGACGCAGCAACAGGTGGCGGAACGGATGGGCGTGACCAAAGGCCGGGTGTCCCAGATCGAGCAGGGAAAGATCTCGGGCCAGGACGTGTTGGCCCGGTACGCCTCCGCCCTCGGCGGGCGCCTTCACCAGGCCATCTACTTCGACGACGGCAACATCGCGGCCATCGCCTGACAGGCTCGCTTCTCCAGCATCGACATAGGGCTTTCGCCTCGCCGACCCGGACTCGGCCCTCACCCCGCAGCGACCGCGTCGCGTTCCGCGTCCGTAAGTCAGGCCCGATACCAGTCGGCGAGCGCTGCGACGCGAGGACACCAGCGCCAGAAACGGGGAATCTGGAAGCCCGGACCGGCCAGGTTGTTGAAGTGGGCGACACGCAGCCGATGGCGAATCCTGCCTTCGTTGACCTCGATCTCGGCGGAGGTCTTCACCTGAACCTCGATCTTGGGTGAGCGAGTCGTCCCACGTGGGCCGGGGCATGCGATCTGCCAGTCCACACCGTCAAGATCCAGATTCATCCGGGAGGTGGTGAAACCACCCGCGCATGCCAGCGCCTAAATGAAACCCTCACCGTGCAGACCTTGATGAACGTTTCTGTTCAACACATCCCGCCCCGACGGTCATCGACCTACCAGCAACAGACTAGTTGTCGTACGCCAAGCTGGGGAAGGGCCTTCCCCGTATGGGTAAGGCCCTTCCCCAGCTGTCTTGAGCGGTCAGCTGGTTTCGCCGGCCAGGCTGAAGGAACCGAGGCGGTTGATGGCGAAGACGGTGCCGACGATGGTGAAGATCGCGCTCATCACGATGGCCGTGGTGAGGCCGACCGGCGTCTGCATCATGCCGTTCGGCGCGATCTTGTCGGTGATGGCGATGACGTACTGGCCGATGGCCAGGTTCTTGGTGCCGGAGACGAAGTTTCCGAGCAGGCCCTCCCAGACCAGGATGTAGACCAGACCGACCAGCACCGGGCGGCGGCTGATCAGGCTGAACAGCAGGAACAGCGCGGAGTAGGCGAAGGCGCCGACGGTGGCTGCCACCGCCAGGGCGCCGCCGAGCTTCACCGAGCCGGCCAGGACGCCGGTGACGAACAGGGGCACCGCCGAGACGACGGTGGTGACCGAGGCGGCCACCGCGTACTTGGCGAGGATGATGTCGCGCCGGGCCAGCGGTTTGGTGAGGATGTGCACGATGGTGCCGTCGTCGACCTCGGAGCCGAGAACGCCGGTGCCGACGATCAGGGCGACGACCGGCAGGACCACGGCCAGGCCGAGGGCGACGATGACCGCCTGGCCCCACATGTCGGGCGACACGTCGTACAGCCGGCAGAGCGCGGCCAGGCCGATGAGCAGCACCGGCAGCGGCAGGAGAAGCAGGGCCCGGCGGCGGCCGAAGAGGCCGCGCGCGGTGATGAAAGCGACCGTGGACATCAGCCCTCCAGCAGGTAGGAGAAGACGCTCTCCAGGGACTCGTCGGACGGCACCAGCTGGTGCAGGCGGATCCCCTGGTCGAGTGCGATGCGGGGCAGCACGCGGGTGAAGCTGCCGTAGTCGGAGGCGCGCACGGTCAGCCCGGTCGCCTCGATCTCGATGCCGGCGACCGACTTCTCGGCCATCAGCGCGACGGCGAGCCGGCGGTCGTCGGAGCTGCGCACGGCGAAGACGTGCGGCCGGTTGGTCATCAGCCGGCGGATCTTGCGGTAGTCGCCGGAGGCGGCGAGCCGGCCCGCCACGATGACCTGGACCAGGCCGGCGACCTGCTCGACCTCCTCCAGGATGTGCGAGCTGAACAGGATGGTGTGGCCGCGGTCGCCGAGCGAGTGCAGCAGCTCCATCATGTGCATCCGCTGGCGCGGGTCCATGCCGTTGAACGGCTCGTCCAGCAGCAGTACGCGGGGCTCGTGCACGAGCGACGCGGCGACCCGGGTGCGCTGGCGCATGCCCTTGGAGAACGTCTCGATGCGGCGTTCGGCGGCGCCGGTCATCTCGACCAGTTCCAGGGCCCGCTGGGCGGCGCCCTCCGGGTCCTTGAGCTTCTGCATCTTGGCGCAGGCGGTCACGAACTGGCGGGCGGTCAGGAAGCCGTGCACCGCCTCCCGCTCGGTGACGAGGCCGAGGTCGCGGTAGACGGCCGGGTTTCGCCAGGTGGGTTTGCCGTCGATGGTGACCAGGCCCCGGGAGGGTGCGAGGAAGCCGGCCATCATGTGCAGCACGGTGGTCTTACCGGCGCCGTTCGGGCCGAGCAGGCCGGTGACGCCGGGGCTGAGCGACATCGAGATGTCGTTGACCGCCACCACGTTGCCGTACCAGCGGGAGACGTTGACCAGGTCGACCACGCCGTTGGTGGCGGCGGTGGACGTCTCGGCCGGGAGGGTCTGGGCGGTCACAGGGAGGCCACCTTCCGGTAGCGGGCCAGCAGGAGCAGGAGGCAGACGGCGATCAGGCAGACCGCCTCGATGGCGTAGATCGGCCCGAACCGGCCCAGGTCGAGGCCGATGCCCGGGCCGCCGCTGATCCACTGACCGACGCCGCCGATCAGGGTCATCGGGCTGCCCAGGCCGGCCAGGCTGTTGGCGGTGGTGGAGGGCAGCGAGGCGAGCACGCCGACGATCGGGGTGGTCATCAGGAAGACCGCGACGATGCCGCCGGCCGCGAACGCCTGCTTGCCGGTGAAGGAGGCGACCAGCAGGCCGATGCCGGCGAACATCAGCGCCCACAGCAGGCTGTAGCCCCAGCCGGGCACCAGGTCGAGGACCTCGTTCCACACGCCTTTGAAGCCGGTCTTGGTGGTGAACGCGGCGCCGAGGAACATGATGAACTGCGGCACACCGAGCAGCAGCCAGATCGCGCTGACCAGGGCGGCGTATTTCGAGGTCACGTAGTCGGCGGCACGCAGCGGCCGGCTGAAGTAGAGCGGCAGGGTGCCGGACCGCAGGTCGCGCGAGACCAGCTGCGGCGCGACGATCGCCACGAAGAAGATGATCAGGAAGCTCATCTGGTCGGCGAACTGGTCGTAGGTGAAGATCACCTCGCCGACGGTGGACCGGACCGCGGCCAGGATCACGGCGACGAGCAGCATGATCCCGAAGACCAGCCAGGGGAAGATCTTCGCCTTGGCGGAGCGGCCCAGCCCGTACGCCGAGCGCAGCCCGTGCACGTAGAGCGCCTGCCGCATGGCGGCGCGGCCCAGCCGGGGCCCGTCGTACCGCTGGTATCCGATGTCATGGATTACGCCGGTCTCAGACATCGGCGGTCTCCTTCGTGGTGAAGAGCTCGGCGACACGGTGCCGGCGCTGGTCGAGTCGGTGCAGGTTGAGGTCGAGGTCGGTGACGGCCCGCAGGATCCGGTCGTACGCGGCATCCGACTCCATCGACACGAGCAGCACCCGCCCGTCCCGGGTGACGGCGAGGCCCATCTCGGTGAGGGCGGTGGCGAGGTCGTCGGCGCCGTCGGCGACCTCGACCGCGAGCACGTCGGAGGCGGCGGTCATCGACGAGATCCGGTCGGCGCGCAGCAGGCGGCCGCCCTCGATGGCGATGAGCGAGTCACAGATCCGCTCGACCTCGCCGAGCAGGTGCGAGCAGACCACCACGGAGATGCCGAACTCGGTGCCGATCCGCTGGACCAGGGCGAGCATGGCGTCGCGGCCGGCCGGGTCGAGGCCGTTGGTGGGCTCGTCGAGCAGCAGCAGGTCGGGGTCGTGCACGAGCGCCTGGGCCAGCTTGACCCGCTGCTTCATGCCGGTGGAGTAGCCGCCGATCTGCCGGTAGCGCTCCTCGTAGAGGCCGACGTGCCGCAGCGCCTCGGAGGCGCGCTCGCGGGCGGTGGTCTTCGGCAGCCCGCTCATCCGGCCCAGGTGGGTGACGAACTCGGCGGCCGAGACGTCCGGTGGCAGGCAGTCGTTCTCCGGCATGTAGCCGACCCGGGCGCGGACCCGGTCGGTCTGTGTGACGGGGTCGAGATCGAAGACCCGGACGGTGCCGCCGGTGGGCGGCACCAGCCCCAGCATGATTTTGATGAAGGTGCTCTTGCCGGCGCCGTTGGCGCCGACGAGCCCGATGACGCCGGCATCGACCGCGACGGTGAGGTCCGCGAGGGCGGTCACCCCGCCGCCGTACGTCTTGGTCAGCCCGTCCGTAACGATGATGGTCACGGGCACAGCCTATGAAGACCGCGCACCTCGATGGATCGGGAAAACCCCTGAGGCTCTATCAGGGTTTCTCAGCGGGCTCTCAGTTTACCGAGACCTGGAAGACCGGCAGCTTGCCGAGACGACGGTATTCGCGCAGCGCGGCGGGTGTGCTGTCGACCGACGAGTCCTGGCCTTTGTGGTTGGCCGGGGTCTCGAAGTGCACCATCGCCTTGATGCCCGGGAACCGGCCGATCTGCCGGCCCACCTCACGGTAGAACTCGGCCATGTGGCCCGGGTTCCGTTCGGAGAACCAGACGCCCCACTCGGCGACCATCAGCGGTTTGCCGGGGTGCCGGGCGCGGACCCAGTTGTAGAAACCGGGCCAGCCGGGTTTGCTCGCGGACCGGCGGTTGAGCAGCTCGTCGAAGTCGCCGTGGCCGTAGCCGGGTTCGCTGTAGGAGTAGGTGTCGAAGCCGATCCAGTCGACCACGTCGTCGCCCGGGTACATGTGCTGGAACCAGCTCTTGGTGGTGTGCGGCACGTACGCCATGTGCACGAGGACGGTCACCACGTTGGTGGCGCCCTTGGCCCGCAGCCGCTTCACCACGTGCCGGAACATGGCCGCGTAGTCGCGGGCCGTGTAGCCGGAGCCGGCCCGTTCGCGTACCTGGTCCTCGGCTTCGTGATGGACCGCGAAGAAGAACCTCTCCCGGAAGTTCTCCTTGAGGTGTACGGCGAGGCGGTCGAGGAAGGCGTCGACGCGCCGGTCCCCGCGTGCGATCTGCGCCCAGGTGGCGGTCTCCGGCTTCCAGTTGAGCAGCAGGATCCGCTTGCGCCCCGGCTCCCGGGCGATCCGGATCTCCTGCTCGGTCGGGAACAGCTGCCGGGTCCCCTTGTGGTACGCGTGGAAGATCGCCTGATGCCGCCCGGTCTTGCGCTCGAACTCGTTGAGCGCCTGCCGGCCCCGTTCCTCGGTGCGCGCCCCGGGCGCCACGCCCCACAGGATCCCGCAGGTGGGCACCAGCCGGGATCCGGTGCGGCAGTCCCGGCCCCGACCGGATTCGCCGCGATGCCGGACCGGCATCACGGTGTGCCGCTCGCCGCCCACAGCGAGGAGGCCCGCCGCGGGGAGGCCCGCCGCGGGGAGGGCCCGGACCACGGTGTCCCCGGGTGGCGGGTCGCCCGGTTTCCAGGTGGGATCGGGCTCGATCCGCGGTGGCAGGAGCGACGGTCCGGGCGCGACCGTGGCCGGTGCGACGGCCGGGTCCACGAACGTCGGACCGCCGTACGGCGGGATGCCGAGCTGGTCGACGCCACCGGTCCACGCCCAGGACAGGGTCGCGGTCACGGACATGGCGAAGGCCGTGGTCAGTGCGGCGAGATGCAGTAGTCGGGATCGGGTCTGTTTCACAAAGGCCGAGTATCAAACGATCATGGCGACTTGTCCAGTAACTGCCTAATTTAAACAGAGATTTACCTTATAGGGTTTCCATCCCGACTGAGGGAAGACCCAGAGCCCGGCTCGACCGGTTGGATCGAGGCTGCGAAACTGTCCCCCAAATACCTGCAGGGGGATTCGAAGTGAATGGTTCGGTACTGCCCGAGGACGTGCTCCGGGATGCTCCCTCCTTCACGCCCCGCCCCTACGAGCTGGCGGACCTCGAACTGCTGCTCTCCGGCGCCTACGCGCCGCTGACCGGCTTCCTCGGGCGCGCCGACCTGATCTCGCTGGCCCGCCGCGGCCGGCTGGCCGACGGCGCCTCCTGGCCGGTTCCGGTGACCTGCGAGATCCCCGGCGAGATCGCGTCCACGCTGAACCCGGCCGACCCCACCCGGCGGACCCTGGTGCTGACCGACCCGGAGGGCGCCCCGGTCGCCGCCATCGAGGTGACCGACATCTGGCAGAGCGGGGAGAACCGGTTCGGCATCGGCGGCCCGGTTCGCCGGATGGGTGACGGAGGCCACGGCCCGTTCCAGCGGTTGCGGCGCCTGCCGGAGGAGGTGCGGGCGCTGCTCCCCCCGGGCCGGGTGCTCGGGGTGATCGCCGACCGGCCGCTGCACCGGCCACAGCTCGCCCAGATCGCGCACGCCGCCCGTACCCTCGCGGCTCATCTTTTGATCTTGATCCCGGTGAGCGGGCCGGGCCCGGACGGCCTGCCCCCGGAGGCGCTGGTCCGCTCGATCTTCGCGGCCCGCGACCGGATGCCCCCGGCCACCGTGGCGGCGGTGCCGCTGCTCACCCGCGGCGACGAGATGCGCGACGCGCTGCTGCGCGCGCGGGTGGCCCAGGCCTACGGCGTCACGCACGTGCTGTCGACCGGCGACTCGCTGTCCGGGGCCGGCCTGCGGGTGCTGCTGCCGCGCGAGCTGGCCTACGACAACCGGGACGGCCAGTGGCGCTGGCGCGACGACATCCCGCCGCGCAACCGGCGGCTGGCGATGTCCCCGGCCGAGATCGACGACCTGCTGGACCGCGGTTTCCCGCTGCCCGAGTGGCACACCCCGCCGGCCGTCGCCAAGGAGCTGTCCCGGGTCCGGCCGCCGCGCCGGCACCGTGGCCTGGTGGTGTTCTTCACCGGCCTGTCCGGCTCCGGCAAGTCGACCATCGCCCGCAACCTGGCCGACGTGCTCCGGGAGACCGGCGACCGGACGGTGACACTGCTCGACGGCGACGTGGTGCGCCGGGAGCTGACCGCCGGACTCGGCTTCAGCAAGGCCGACCGGGACCGTAACGTCCGCCGGATCGGCTGGGTGGCCGCCGAGGTGGGCCGGCACCGGGGCATGGCGGTGGCCTGCCCGATCGCGCCCTACGAGGCGGCCCGCGCGGCGGCCCGGCGGATGGCGGTGGAGGCCGGCGCCGGGTTCATCCTGGTGCACGTGGCGACGCCGCTGGAGGTGTGCGAGAGCCGGGACCGCAAGGGCCTGTACGCGCGGGCCCGCGCCGGTCAGCTGCGCGGCATGACCGGGATCGACGACCCGTACGAGGAGCCCACGAACGCCGAACTGACCGTCGACACCACCACGATGACCGTCCCGGAGGCGGTCGACATGGTGCTCGGCTACCTGGTGGAGAGCGGCTGGGTGGAGCCCAAAATGTCGTAGACCATCACTCGCGGCGGTCGTGTCGCGTTGTCTTCCTGGGGCGAAACGCCCAAAGCTGACACGCACACTTCCCGGAAGGGCCGCCGAAGACTGATGGAACCGTCTCGCCCCTCGTCCGATCTCTCGCACTACCTGGGTGCCTTCCGCCGCCACTGGTGGATCGCCCTGGTGGCCACGGGTGCCGGCCTGGGTGGTGGGGCGGTCCTGGCACAGGCCATGCCGAAGGTCTACGAATCCTCGGCGTCGGTGCTGGTGGAGCCGGTCGGCCAGGACACCAACGCGCAGGGCGGGCGGACCAAGGGCGCCGTCAACCTGGACACCGAGGCCCAGCTGGTCGGCTCGGGAGCGGTCGCGGTCAAGGCGGCCACCCTGCTGCGCAGCGACCGCTCGCCGATCGAGCTGGCCAAGTCGGTGTCGGTGCAGGTGCCGGCGAACACCACGGTCCTGGTGATCACCTTCAAGGCGGACGACCCGCGCGAGGCACAGGCCGGGTCGCACGCGTTCGCCGAGGCGTACCTGCGCAACCGGGAGGAGAGCGCCCGCGCCCAGCTGGACAAGCAGATCAAGTCGCTCAACCTGAAGGTGCGGCAGCTCACCACGGTGCTGGCCGGGATCAACGCGAAACTGGCGGTCGCGCCGAAGGACAGCCCGACCGCCGGCAACCTGCAGAGCCTGCGGAACAACTCGCAGAACCAGCTCAACTCGCTGACCGGGCGGCTCAACGAGCTCACCACCACGATGGTCGGCGGCGGCAGCATCATCAGCGACTCGCGCCTGCCGGACACGCCGAGCAGCCCGAACACGCTGCTCAACGTGGGTACCGGCGGCATGCTCGGGCTGCTGCTCGGGCTGTCCCTGGCGTATCTGCGGGAACGGTTCGACCGGCGGCTGGTCACGCCGAACGACGTACGCGACCGGGGCCGGGTGCCGGTGCTGGCCGCACTGGACGAGCGCAGCACTCCGCACTTCGACGACGTCCTCCAGCCGTACGGGCCGGGCGGTCGGGTCTTCAACCGGCTGCGCAACGAGGTGCTGGCCAGTCTGGAGTCCGACGACCAGATCATCGTGGTGACCGGGACCAGCCGCGGTTCGGCCAGCACCCTGGTCGCGGCGAACCTGGCGGCCGCGCTCGCCCGTACCGGAAGTGAAGTGGTCCTGATCGGGGCGCACCTGCCGGACAGCGTGATCGATGCCGCACCGCTGGCGCGGATGTTCGGGGTCTCCGCCATGCCGGGCCTCTCCGATCTGCTCGCCGGCCGGGTCGGGCTGAACCGGGCCCTGCAGCGCACCCCGCGAATCCCGTCGCTGCGGGTGATCACCACCGGCGGGGCGGCCACCGCGGCCGGGCTGATGCAGTCGCAGCGGCTCAAGGACACCCTCCAGGCGCTGCGCAAGCAGGGCGGCTACGTGGTGATCGAGGCCCCGTCGACCAGCAGCAGCGCGGACGCGCAGAGCCTCGCGAGCCTGGCCGACGCCGCGATCCTGGCGGTGGAGCTGCGCCGTTCCCAGCGCCCGGCTCTGGTCGACGCCACCGAACAGCTGCAACGGGTGGGCACCCGGCTGCTCGGGGCCGTGGTGCTGCCGCGGCTCACCGCCATGCGCCCCGGCGACCTGACCGAGCCCGCCGTCACCCTGCCGGCGCCGAACGCCGAGGACGCGGCCGCCGAGGGCCCGACGCAGCAGTTGTCGTTCGCCGGCCGGCAACGCCCGGGCGGGACGGACAATCCGGAGGCCACCGCGGTCATCGACCTGTCCGGCAAGGGCACCGCGGACGGCGACGACAAGTGACCGCGGTCGCGGCGGTAGCGCACGCCGGGACCGCGCCCCGCACCTCCCCCAAGAACCGCTCGCTGCCGTCCTGGCCGGTGGCCGGCATCCTGCTGCTCTATCCGCTGTGGTGGGCGCTCGGCCTGGGCGTGCTGATCTTCCCGTTGATGGCCGCGCCGATGCTGTTCCTGCTGCTGCGCAGGCGTGCGGCGGGCCGCCCGCTGCTGCTGCCGCCAGGCTTCGCCTGGTGGGCGATCTTCCTGGTCGCGGTGGTGATCAGCATCGCCGCGCTGGGCGCGGACCCGCCGGGCACGGTTCCGGAACGGGCCGGCGAGCGGTTGGTCGCGGTCGTCTACAAGCTTTCGATGTACGTGTCCCTCACGGTTCTCCTGGTGTACGCCGGCAATCTGGCCGAGGCCGAGCTGTCCCGCCGCCGGCTGGTCCGCCTGCTGGGTGGGATGTTCGTGCTGACCGTGCTGGGCGGGCTGCTCGGCATGGTGGCCGGGACCTTCGAGTTCACCTCGCCGGTGGAGTGGCTGCTGCCGTCCGGGGTGCGCAACAAGGGTTTCGTACGGTCACTGGTGCACCCGTACGCCGCGCAGATCATGGACATCGTCGGGGACGACAAGCCGCGCCCGGCCGCGCCGTGGGGTTACACGAACACCTGGGGCAACAACTTCTGCCTGCTGGCGCCGTGGCTCGTGGTGGCGGCCTGGGCGAGTCACCGGGCCGGCCGCAAGGTGCCGGCCGTGCTCTGCCTGGTGGTGTCGGTGGTGCCCGCCGTGGCGTCGCTCAACCGGGGCCTGTGGATCGGGATCGGCCTGGTGCTGGTCTACGTGGCGGTGCGCTACGTGCTGGCCGGGCGGCTCTGGATCCTGGCGCTGCTGCCGCTGGTGGGTGTCGCGCTGGCGGTGGCGCTGACGGCCACCCCGCTGGGCGCGACGGTGCAGGCCCGGCTGGACAACGGCAAGTCCAACGGGGTCCGCTCGTTCCTCATCGAGAAGGCCGTGGACGGTTTCACCGGATCGCCGGTGATCGGGTACGGCGGCACCCGCAACACCCTCGGCGGCCGGAACTCGATCACGGTCGGGGAGAGCGCCGGCTGCGAGCGCTGCGGCAACTTCACCGTGGGCGGCAACGGACAGCTCTGGCAACTGCTCTACGCGCACGGCGCGGTGGGCACGGCCGGATATCTGGGCTTCTTCGGGTACGGGCTGTGGCGGTTCCGCCGGGACCGCAGCCCGATCGGGATCGCCGGCAGCGCGGCGCTCGTCTCCAGCTTCTCCGCGATGCTCTGGTACAACTCGCTGGTCACCCCTCTGGCCTTCATGGTTCTGGCATATGCGCTGCTCTGGCGCAACTGGATCGAGGGGAACACCGATTGAGCGAGCTCGCGTGCGAAACATTCGGCTCAGCGGCGGGGGTGGCGGCATGAGCCCGGTCAGGACCGCTCCCGCTGAACTCACCGCCGGGGACGCGGCCCTGCGAACCCAGTACCTGACCGAGGTCCTCCACCTGCTCTACCCCGAACCGTGCCGCACCGACGGCACCCCCGGTCCGCTGGTCACCGAGTACCTGGTCGTCCCGAACGCGCACCGCCCCCGGCTGCTGGTCCCGACGCACTCCCCCGCGGTCGCGGCGGCCGCCGTCCGGCGTTACGCCGAGCCGCAGAGCCGGATCGCCCGGCTCAAGCGGGACGCCGTGGTCGCCGCGGTGCACGCCCGGGCCACCGGCCTGCTCTTCCGGGACCGGATCCGGGTGACCGGCCCGCTGTCGGCCGGCATCGACGGCTACCTGAGCGAGGCGCTGCGCCGGGATCTGGCGGTCAGCATCCACATCGGCCCGGCGCGCGCCAACCGCAAGCCGGTGCTCCAACTGCTCAGCCCGGACGGCGACACCTTCGCCTTCGGCAAGCTGGGCACCGGGCCGCTGACCCGGCGCCTGGTCAAGGCGGAGACGGCGGCGCTCACCGAGCTCGGCGACAGCGGCCTCACGAAGCTGAAGGTGCCGCGGGTGCTGCACGCCGGGCAGTGGCGGGGTATGCAGGTGCTGGTCCAGTCGGCGCTGCCGGTCTGGCTGCCGCGGGCGCCGCTCACCCAGCGACGGCTCACCGCGGCGATGCTCGACGTCGCCGGCTGCCGCGGCTACTCGACCGGGCCGCTCACCGGCAGCGGCTACTGGCGGGAGCTGAAGTCCCGGCTCGCGGCGGTCGCCGACCGGCCGGAGGGCGCCGGGCTGGCCGCGGCCGTGGACGTGCTGGCCGCGCACAGCGGTGAGACGGCGCTGCGCTACGGCGCCTGGCACGGCGACTGGGCACCGTGGAACATGGCGAACCTGGCCGGCGCCCTGCTCGTGTGGGACTGGGAGCGGTTCGCCATCGGCGTGCCGCTCGGCTTCGACGCCATCCATCACGAGCTGCAGAAACGTATCCAGTCCACCGGCGACGCCCGGGCCGCGGTCGAGGGGACCGTGCACCGGGCCGACGAGCTGCTCGCCCCGTTCGGGGTGGCTCCGGTGGCCCGCGAGATCACCGCGCTGCTCTATCTGGTCGATCTCGCGGTCCGTTACCTGACCGACAAGCAGGCCGAGGCGGGCGCCCGGCTGGGCGTGCTCGGGACCTGGCTGCTGCCGGTGCTGATCCGGCGCGTGGAGGAGCTGTAGACCATGCACGTACGGAATCTGCCCGCGCCGGTGAAGCGGTTCGTGCACCTCGGCTCCCGGTCGTACGGGCGGCTCACCTCGGAGAGCCGGATGCTGCCCTCGTTCCTGATCTGCGGCGGGCAGCGCTGCGGCACCACGTCGCTCTACCGGGCGCTGGCCGCGCACCCGGTCGTGCTGAAGGCGGTGCTGCACAAGGGCGTGCACTACTTCGACACGTCCTACCAGCGCGGGCCGGAGTGGTATCGCGGGCACTTCCCGACGCTGCGCAGCGCCGAACGGATCGCCGAACGGCACGGGGTACGCGCGCAGACCTTCGAGTCGAGCCCGTACTACATGTACCACCCGCAGGCGACCGCCCGGATCGCCCGCGACCTGCCGTACGCCAAGCTCGTGGTCCTGGTCCGGGACCCGGTGGAACGCGCCTACTCGCAGCACCACCACGAGGTCGCCCGCGCCTACGAGCCGGAACGCGACTTCGGCGCGGCCCTGGCCCTGGAGGCGGCCCGTCTGCACCGTCAGGAGGAGCGGCTCGCCCTGGACCCGTCGTACTACAGCTTCGCCCACCAGCATCACGCGTACCGGGCTCGCGGCGAGTACGCCCGCTATCTGAGCGTGATGGCTCAGCACGTGGGACGAGAGCGGATCCACGTGGTGGAGAGCGAGCGCTTCTTCAGCGATCCGGAGCCGGTCTACGACGAGGTCTGCGACTTCCTGGGACTGCCGTCCGGTCTGGAGCGGCCGGCGTTCGAACGGCACAACGCCCGGCCCCGCGAGTCCGACATGGATCCGGGGCTGCGCCGCGAGCTGTACGCCTACTACCAGCCGCACGACGAGGCGCTGGCCGGCTGGCTGGGGCACACCCCGGTCTGGCGCCGCCCGTGACGGCGACGACCGCGCCGCCGGATCCGCGGAACGCCACCCGGGGCGCGGCCCGCGGCGGGCTGGCCAACATGGCCGGCTCGGCGCTGGCCGGCGGGACCGGCGTCGCGGTCACCTGGATCGTGGCCCGCGGGCTCGGCACCGAGCAGGCCGGCGCGTTCTTCGCCGCCACGGCCGCGTTCGTGCTGGTCGGCGGGCTGGCGAAGCTCGGCACCCAGACCGGGCTGGTGTACTGGCCGGCCCGGCTGCGGACCACCGGGCAGGAGCACCTGCTGGGCGCCTGCCTGCGTGCCGGCATCCCTCCGGTGGTGGTGTTCTCGCTGGTGCTGGCGGCGGCGATGTGGCTGGCCGCGCCGGACATCGCCCACCTCACCGCGGGCGGGTCACCGCACGTGGTCGCCGGGCACACCGCCGGGCTCCGGGTACTCGCCGTCTTCGTGCCGTTGCAGGCCCTCACCGACGTGCTGCTCACCGTGACCCGCGGCTACCGCAGCATGCGGCCGACCGTCCTGCTGGACCGGCTGCTGCGCAGTGGACTGCAACTGCTGGCCGTCGGCGCGGCGGGGGTGGCGGCGCTCTGGGCCACGGCCTCCCTGCCGGTCTTCGCGCTGGCCTGGGCGGCGCCGTATCTGCCGGTGGCGATCCTGGCGGCGGTGGCCGCGCGTCGCGCGTACGCCTCGGGTCGTGGAAGCCGGACCGTCGGTCGGGGTGAGCGTCGCCGCCTGCGCCGGGATTTCTGGGTCTTCACCGGCCCGCGGGCGGTGGCCACGGTCGCCCAACTCGCGTTGCAGCGGGTGGACGTGCTGCTGGTGGCGGCGCTGGGCGGGCTCGCACCGGCCGCGATGTACGCGGTGGCCGGCCGTTTCGTGGTGCTGATCCAGTTCGCGAACCAGGGCGTGTCGCAGTCGGTGCAGCCGCGTCTCGCCGAGGCGCTGAGCGGCGGTGACCCGGCCGGCGCGAAACGGCTCTACCAGACCGCGACCGGCTGGCTGGTGCTGGTCACCTGGCCGGTCAACCTGCTGGTGATCGCGTTCGCGCCGTGGTATCTGCGGCTGTTCGGCGACGGGTACGCCTCCGGTGTGCCGGTGGTCCGGGTGCTGGCCGGCGCGATGCTGGTGGCGACCGGCTGCGGCATGGTCGACATGGTGCTGGCGATGGCCGGGCGCACCTCGCTGAACCTCGGCAACGTGCTGATCGCGCTGACCGTGACGATCGGCCTGGACGTGCTGCTGATCCCCCGGTGGGGGGCGCTCGGAGCGGCGGCCGGGCTGGCCGGCGCGATGGTGGTGAACAATCTGCTCCCGCTCGCCCAGGTGTACCGCGGCGCCGGCCTGCACCCGTTCGGCCGGGGCACGCTCGCCGCCGCGCTCCTGGCGCTCACCTGTTTCGGACCCATCAGTTTTTTCCCGGCGGCCATCGTGATCGCCGTCCCGGCCTACGCCCTGGGGGCTTGGCTGCTTCGCGGACCGTTGATGCTCGGCGCATTCAGGAGGAAGAGTTGACCAGCGATTACACAGGGGTGTTCCAGGACACCGAGGCGGTCGAGAAGTACGAGACCGTGACGTACGCCCCGGACAGCTACGCGTCGCGGATCAACGACCGTCAGCGGGACTACCTGCGGACCCTGGTGCGCCGTGAGTTCCCGGAGCACCCACCGGTCCAGCACGACTTCGCCTGCGGCACCGGCCGGGCCGTCCGGGCCCTGCACGGCCTGGTCCGCGAGGCACACGGGTACGACACGTCGGCCGAGATGATGGCGAAAGCCGCCGAGGTCGGGTCGCGGGCCTACTGGCACCTGGTTCCGCAGGACGGTCCGGTGCCGCAGCCGGTCGCGGCCGGGTTCCCGGCGGTCGTCACGATCTTCCGGCTGCTGCTGAACGTCGACGAGGCCGTCCGCGACCGGGCCCTGGCGTTCGCCGCCAAGGTGCTGCCGCACCGCGGATCCGGGCTGCTCGTGGTGGAGAACCACGGCAACGCCGGATCGGTCCGGCACCTGCGGGCCCGGCGGCACAACGGCGAACGCTGGTTCGCCGAACTCGCCCACAACGACGTCGAGCGGCTCCTCGCCCGGCACGGTTTCGAGATCGTCGAGCGGCGGGGCTTCTCCATGCTCACGCCGTCCTTGCACGACAACCGGGTGGCGCGGCTCGCCGACTCGGCGGCACGACGGATGCCGGGCAGCGACGCGTACGCCGTGAACGTCCTCTACACCGCCCGGCGGCTCCATGCGTAGCCGGCTGATCGCCGCGGGCCTCACGCTCCTGCTGCTCGGCGGCTGCTTCTCGGACGATCGCAAGGAGCCCCCGCCGTCGCCGTCGCCCGACCTGAGCACGCCGCCACGGGCGGTCGCCGTCGCCAAGGGGCCGTTCCGGGCCGGCCCGTTCGAGCCGCCCCGCCACGGCGCCTACTTCGGGGCGTGGATCAAGCCGGAGGAGCTGACCCAGGTGGGCCGGCTCACCGCGGTCGCCACGCTGGAACAGTCGCTGGGCCGCAAGCTGCACTTCATCAACACGTACCGCCGGTTCGAGCAGATGATGGGCACCCCCTCGGACGAGGCGTTCCTCGCCGACGGCGCCAAACTGATGATCAGCTGGGCCACCGGGGACAACCGGTCCATCCTGGCCGGCGAGCACGACGATCTGATCCGCAAGCAGGCCCGCGCGGTCCGGCGGATCAAGGATCCGGTGATGCTGCGGATGCGGTGGGAGATGGACCGGCCCAACCTGCGGGCCACCATGTGGTCCGGCGAGGACTACATCGCGGCCTGGCGGTACGTCCGGAAGATCTTCCGCGAGGAACGGGCCGACAACGTCTCCTGGGTGTGGTGCCCGACCGCCGAGGGTTTCATCCGCGGCGACGCCCCCGGGTTCTACCCCGGCGACGACCAGGTCGACTGGACGTGTGTGGACGTCTACGCCGGCTTCGAGTTCCAGCCCATCGGCACACTGATGGGACCGTTCCTCCAGTGGGCCGCGCAGCGTCCGAAACCGATCGTGATCGGCGAGTTCGGCGTGGCCCGGGCGTGGGGCTCGGAGGCGAGAGCCGCCTGGCTCAAGGACGCCGAACGGACCTTCAAGGTGAACAAGCAGATCAAGGCTGTCGCCTACTTCGAGTCCGATCCCGACGGCAACGGACCCAACCAGCAGTTCCAGCTCAGCGGGGACGACCGGGCCTTCAAGGCCTTCCTGCGCCTGGTCAAGGACCCCTACTTCAACCCCTGATCCGCTCTAGGAACTCCAGGCGGTTGCCGTGCCCGTCGGCCGAGTAGAGCCGCCGGTGGCCCGGGAAGTGGGGATCCCACTCGACCGGGTGGCCGGCGGCCGTGAGCGCGGTGGCCAGCGCGTCCAGGCCGTCGACAAGCACACCCGGGTGCGACTTGCGGGCCGGGGCGAAGTCCGGAACCACACCGAGATGCACCTCCCAGCCGCCCGCCCGGAACCAGCAGCCACCCCGCGCGGCCAGCTCCGGCGGCTTGACGACCTCGGCCATGCCGAGAACGCCGCTGTAGAAATCTCGGGCCACACCCTCGCCACCGGGCGGGATCAGCAGCTGCACATGGTGCAGGTCGTCGATGCGAAAACCCATGACCAGATCTTAACCGTACGGGCGTACTGTTGACCAAGCCGGAAAAAGTGTCGTACGTGTGTTCCATAGTTGGCTCAGTCAGCCAGACCGAGCCGCGGGGGTGTCACCGGTGTCCTACCTCGACGACTTCTTCGAGGAACAGAGCGAGATCATCGAGAGGTTCGGGTGGGCCGTCGTGCACGTCCTGCCGGGCGACGACGATCCGGCCGAGACGGTCCCCTTCGCCTACACGGTGGGCCTCACCGGTTACGGCTACCCCGAGCTGGCCATCGCCGGGGTCTCCCCCGAGGTCGGTCACCAGCTGCTCAACGAGGTGGCCGGGCGGGTTCGCGACGAGGGCCTCCAGCTGCGCCACGGGCACCGCATCCGGGGCCTGATCACCGGGCAGGAGGTGCGGATCGTGGCGGGCGACATCCGGGCCGAGCTGTTCCCCGGCGCCGCCCTGATGCGCTACGGCGACGACCGGGTCCGGCTGCTCCAGATCGCCTGGCCCGACCCGGGCGACCGGTTCCCCTGGCAGAGCGGTTACGACGCGGAGCGCTTCCCCCAGCCCACGCTCGGCGTGCCGGTCACCCGGGCGGGCCTGCGCTGCGCCACCTTCCGCGGCATCCCGGGCAGCGCGCTCCGCCGGGCCCAGCGTCACCGCGCCGCCCGCTCCCGCTGGGGCTCCCCGGGCGGTGAGGGCGGCAACCATCACCGGTAACGCCCTGCCGGCCGAGTCAGCGACGGCCTGCGCGGCGGCGCGGAGCCCGGGCCAGCAGCCGGAGGGCGTAGGGGGCGTCGTGGCGGAGGTAGCGTCCGGCCAGCCGGCGCGGCTCGACACCGAGACGGTGGGCCCACTCCAGGCCGGTTCGCTGCATCCAGCGCGGGGCGCGCTCGATGTCACCGGCCACGAAGTTGATCGCGGCGCCGCAACCTACGAACCAGGTGCGGGGCAGATCACGGCGGAGACGTTCGATCACGTTCTCCTGCTTGGGGAAGCCGAGACCGACGAAGACCAGATCCGGTTCGGCGTCCGCCACCTTCGCGCAGAAGTCGGCGTAGGTGGACTCGTCCAGCTCGAAACCGAAGTCGGGGCTGATCGTCCCGGCGATCCGCAGGCCGGGAAACGCGCCGACGAGCCGGGCTGCCGCACGGGCCGCGCCGTCACCGCCGGGCGGCGCCGTACCGGAGGATCGGCCACTGACCGCGACCTGCCCATCGCCCGAGACCTTGCCGATGACGCGGGCCGCTCCGGCCGGTTCCGGAGCGGCGGGCCGCCGATCGGCGGAGGCACCACCGATCACGCTGGACGCTCCCGCCGAGTCAGGAACGGCCGGCCGGGGGTCGGCGGGGGTGCCGCCGATCACGAAGACGGAGCGCCCGTCGCGGCCGAGACCCTCGGAGAGGGACCAGATCAGGCTGCTGCCGGCGACCCGCTCGGGGAGCGGGACGCCACCGAGGCGGCTGGCCCAGATCAGCGGCATCCCGTCGGCGACGATGAGGTCGGCGTCGTCGAGGTGGCGGCGGACGGCCGGGTCGGCGGCCGCGCGGCGGAGGATGTCGATGTTCGGGGTGACGATGCGGCCACCGCGTCCGTGGGCGATCGCGTCCCGGACCACGGCGACGACCTCGTCCTCGGTGATGCGGTCGATTCCGGTGCCATCCAGGTGCACGCGGTCGAAAGCCTCGATAGTCACCTAACGCCTCCTTCTGCCTGCTTCACTCGTTACCAGAGCGAAACGAGCGAAGGCGAGCCAAAGTGGCACAAGTGCTATTTCTGGGCGGATTGGGGCGAAGCGGAACCACGCTCGTCGAACGTCTACTCGGCGAACTGCCGGGGATGTGTGCCCTGGGTGAGGTCGTTCACCTGTGGCAACGCGACATCCGCGACGACGAGCGATGCGGCTGCGGCTCCCGCTTCTCCGGTTGCACGTTCTGGCGCCGCGTCGGCGACCTGGCGTTCAACGGCTGGACCAACGTCGACGTCGACCGGGTTCACACCCTCCGTGACGCGGTCGAGCGGACCCGGCACATCCCGCGTCTCGCCTCGGCCACCGCCGCCACCGACCAGGTCCGCGAGTACGCCTCCTACTACGCCCGGGTCTACGCCGCCGCCGCCGAGGTGGCCGGTGCCCGGATGGTGATCGACTCCTCCAAGCACTCGTCGCTGGCCCACGTGCTGCGCTGGGCGGACGGCATCGACCTGCGGGTGGTGCACGTGGTCCGGGACGCCCGCGGCGTGGCCTACTCCTGGACCAAGACGGTGAGCCGCCCGGAGACCGACGGCGCCGACGAGATGACCCGCTACTCCCCCGGCCGTTCGGCGCTGCTGTGGAACGCGCACAACGCCGCCTTCGGCCTGCTCGCCCGCCGGGGTGTGCCGGTGCGCCGGATCCGCTACGAGGAGTTCCTCGCCGATCCGCGGGCCGGCCTGATCCGCCTGGCCGACTTCGCGGGCCTGGCGCTGCAGCCGGAGGACCTCGGGTTTCTCCGGGCCGAGCACGCCGACCTGCGGGTCGGTCACAGCGCGGCCGGCAATCCGATGCGTTTCGCCGTCGGCCGGCTGCCGCTGCGCCGCGACGACGCCTGGGTGCACGCCCTGCCGCGCGCGCAGCGGCGCCTGGTGGGTGCGGTCTGCGGGCCGCTGCTGAGGGCGTACGGCTACCCGTTGAACATCGCATCGGAGGCGTGATGAACTGGCCGTCGGTCGGGGTCGTGATCCCCACCCGGAACCGTCCGGAGCTGGTCCGCCGGGCGATCACCGCGGTCCGCGAACAGCGTTACCCGGGCGAACTCAAGATCGTCGTGGTGTACGACCAGACCGAGCCGGACTACCTGCTGGCGTCCACGGACGGCGTACCGGTGCTGGTGTTGACGAACTGGCGGGCCTCGGGTCTGGCCGGCGCCCGTAACACCGGTCTGCTGGCGCTGGACACCGAACTGATGGCGTTCTGTGACGACGACGACCGGTGGCTGCCGGACAAGTTGCGCCGTCAGGTGGCGGCGCTGCTGGCGGAGCCGTCGGCCGAGTTCGCCACGTGTGCGATCGAGGTGGAGTACAAGGGCCGGTGCACCCCGCGGCTGGCCGGCCGGAGCCGGGTGACCGTGGAGGATCTGGCCCGTTCCCGGATGTCGATGCTGCACTCGTCGTCGTTCCTGTTCCGCCGGGAGGCGCTGGCCGAGGACGCCATCGGGCTGGTCGCCGAGGACGCCCCGGGCAGCCAGAACGAGGATTGGGATCTTCTGCTGCGGGCGGCCCGCCGCAGTCCGGTCGTGCACCTGGACGAGCCGCTGGTCCGGGTGTTGTGGGGGCGGACCTCGCATTACGCGTATGAATACGCCACCAAGATCTCTTCGCTGCGGTGGATGATGCAGAGGCACCCGGAGATCAGCGGTTGCCGTCCGGGGGCGGCCCGGGTGTACGGGCAGTTGGCCTGCTGGTCGGCGGCGTCCGGCAACCGGGGCGCGGCCTGGCGCTACAGCAAGGAGGCGGTGCGAGCGAATTGGCGGGAGCCGCGGACAGCGATCGCGCTGGCGGCGATGACCGGGGCCGTGAAGGTGGAGAACGTGCTGTCGGCGCTGCACAAACGCGGCCGGGGTATCTGAACTCACCCTTTCGAACCAACCCGATCACAGGGTACTGTTCGAGTGTGTTCGAATTAGTGCGGTCCAACTGATGTTGGCTCAGCAGAGACAGGCCGCGATCCTCGATCGGGTCCGTGCCACGGGCGGTGTCCGGGTCACCGAGCTCGCCTCGGAGTACGGCGTCTCCGACATGACGATCCGTCGTGATCTGGAGGCCCTCGCCGACCGCGGTCTGCTGTCGAAGGTTCATGGCGGCGCGACGACCGTCAGTCCCGGTTCGGCGCACGAGCCGGGCTTCGCCGCCAAGTCGGTGCGCCAGCGCGGGGAGAAGACGGCGATCGCCATGCGGGCCGCCGCCCTGGTCTCCCCGGGCGACGCCGTCGCCCTGTCGGCCGGCACCACCACGGCGGAGCTGGCCCAGCGACTCGTCGACGTGCCGAGCCTGACCGTGGTGACAAACTCGATCCCGGTCGCGGACGTCTTCTACCGGGCCGGCCGCCCGGATCAGACGGTGGTGCTCACCGGCGGCACCCGGACCCCGTCGGACGCGCTGGTCGGCCCGGTGGCCGTGGCCGCCATCGGCACCCTGCACCTGGACATGCTGTTCCTGGGTGTGCACGGGATGAGCGAGCGCGCCGGCTACACCACCCCCAACCTCATGGAGGCCGATGTCAACCGCGCCCTCGTGGAGGCGGCCGAGCGCCTCGTGGTGCTCGCCGACCACACCAAGTGGGGCACCGTCGGCATCTCCTCGATCGTGCCGCTGGCCCGCGCAGATGTCCTGATCACCGACGACGGCCTGGAAGCCGGCGCCCGCGATCTCCTCACGGAAACAGTCCCCGAACTCGTGGTGGTGAATCCCCAGTGACCCCGACCCGATCGGCCGTCCGGCTCTCCGACGGCCGTGAGCTGATCTACTTCGACGAGGCCCCCGGCAGCGGCCGGTCCGGCTACCCGGACACCCGCGACCTGCCGCCTCCCCCGCCGGCCTCGCAGTTGCGCTACGACCCGCTCACCGACGAGTGGATCGCGATCGCCGCGCACCGCAACACCCGGACGTTCCTGCCGCCGTCGGACGCCTGCCCGCTGTGCCCGACGACCGAGCGGTTCGCCAGCGAGATCCCGGCGCCCAGCTACGACGTGGTGGTCTTCGAGAACCAGTTCCCGTCGTTCTCCGACCGGATCGTGCCGGACGAGCTGACCCAGGTGACCGACATGGTGCCGGTCCGGCCGGGTCACGGCCGGTGCGAGGTGGTCTGCTTCACCAGTGATCACGACAGCGCTTTCGGCTCGCTTCCGCCGGCGCGCGTGCGTACCGTGATCGACGCTCTCGCCGATCGCACCGCCGAGCTCTCCGCGCTGCCCGAGGTGGCCCAGGTGTTCCCGTTCGAGAACCGGGGCGTCGAGATCGGGGTGACCCTGCACCACCCGCACGGGCAGATCTACGCCTACCCGACGGTGACCCCGAAGACCGCGGCCTACCTGCGGGCCGCGCGACGGCACTTCGAGAAGACCGGGCGCAATCTGTACGCCGACGTCCTCGCCGCCGAGCAGGATGCGAAGGTGCGGGTGGTGGCGTCCAACGAGCACTGGACGGCGTATGTGCCTGCCGCCGCCCGCTGGCCGTTCGAGGTGCATCTGGCGCCGCACCGGCAGGTTCCCGACCTGCCCGCGCTGACCGATGCCGAGCGGGACGCCTTCGGTCCCCTCTACCTGGATCTGCTGCGCCGCTTCGACGGGCTGTTCGGCAAACCGATGCCGTACATCTCGGCCTGGCACCAGGCGGTCACCGGCGAGGACCGGGAGCTGGGCTATCTGCACCTGCAGTTGTTCAGCATCCGGCGGGCGGCGGACAAGCTGAAGTTCCTGGCCGGCTCGGAGTCGGCGATGGGCTCGTTCGTCAACGACATCGTCCCGGAGGCCGCGGCGCAGCGGCTGCGCGACATCTGACATCCCACTGCCGAGTCCTACACGAAAGACCGGGCGGGGCCAGACGGCCCCGCCCGGTCTTTCGGTGTGGAGAAGCCCGGACAGCGGTGTGGGGAGGCCCGGGACAAGGCCTCCCCACCGGTCAACGAACTGACCGCGCTGTTGGTTACTCGCCGTAGTAGGCGGTCTTCATGATCCGCTCAAGGTCGGCCAGCATCGGCATCCGGGGGTTGGCCGGCGCGCACTGGTCCAGGTAGGCGTTCATGGCCTGCTGCGGCAGGGCGGTGAGGAACTCCTGCTCCTCGACGCCGGCGCCCTTGAACGACGCCGGGATGCCGACGGCCGCGCGCAGCTTCTCGACGGCCTGGGCGTAGGACTCGACACCCTGCTCCGGGGTCTCGGCCGGCAGGCCCAGGTGGCGGGCGATGTCCTGGAACCGCTCCGGGGCGATGTACCGCTCGTACTTCGGCCAGCTGTTGAGCTTCGACGGCACGGTGCCGTTGTGCCGGATGACGTGCGGCAGCAGGATCGCGTTGGTCCGGCCGTGCGCCACGTGGAAGGTGGCGCCCAGGGTGTGGGCCATCGCGTGCACGATGCCGAGGAACGCGTTGCCGAACGACATGCCGGCGATGGTGCCCGCGTTGTGCATCTTCTCCCGGGCCTGCGGGCTGTTCGGTCCGTCCTTGACCGCCTGCTCGAGGTTGCTGAAGATCAGCTTGATCGCGTGCAGCGCCAGACCGTCGGTGAAGTCGCTGGCGTAGACCGAGACGTAGGCCTCAGTGGCGTGGGTCAGGGCGTCGAAGCCGCTGTCCGCGGTCACCACGGCGGGCAGGTTCTTGGTCAGGTGCGGGTCGATGATCGCCACGCTCGGGGTGAGCGCGTAGTCGGCCAGCGGGAACTTCTGACCGGTGGCGGTGTCGGTGATGACCGCGAACGGGGTCACCTCGGCGCCGGTGCCGGACGTGGTCGGCACGCAGACGAGCTTCGCCAGGTTGCCCAGGGTCGGGAACTTGAAGGCCCGCTTGCGGATGTCGAAGAACTTCTCCTTCATGTCCCCGAACTCGATGTCGGGGTGCTCGTAGAGAAGCCACATCACCTTCGCGGCGTCCATCGGCGAGCCGCCGCCGATCGCGATGATGGTGTCCGGGCGGAACGAGCGCATCAGGGCCGCGCCCTTCTGCACCGTGTCGATGCTCGGCTCCGGCTCCACGCTGTCGATGACCTGGATGGTCACCGACTCGGGGCGCTCCCGCAGCACGTTGCTGATCCGGTCCACGTAGCCGAGGCGGGTCATCGTCGAGTCGGTGACGATGGTGACCCGCGAGACCGACGGCATGTCCTTGAAGTACCGGATGGCGTGCGGCTCGAAGTACATCTTCGCCGGCACCTTGAACCACTGCATGTTGTTCGTCCTACGCCCGATGCGCTTGATGTTGAGCAGGTTGAGAGCGGACACGTTGTCGGAGACCGAGGTGTGCCCGTAGCTGCCGCAACCCAGGGTCAGCGAGGGCCGGAAGCCGTTGTAGATGTCGCCGATGCCGCCCTGCGAGGCGGGCGCGTTCCAGATGATCCGGACCGCCTTCATCCGCTTGCCGAAGCGCTCCGACAGGTCCGCGTCCTTGGCGTGCACGACCGCGCTGTGCCCGAGTCCGTGGAACTCGACCATCTGCTCGGCGTACAGGATGCCCTGCTCCTCGTCCTCGGCCTTGAGCACGGCCAGAACGGGGCACAGCTTCTCCCGGCTCAGCGGCTCGGCCGGGCCGACCTCGGAGATCTCGGCCAGCAGCACCGAGGTGTCCGCGGGGATGCTGAAACCGGCCTGCTCGGCGATCCACACCGGAGACTTGCCGACCACCGAGGCGTTCAGCTTCTCACCGACGCAGTCCTTGCCCTCGCCGTCCGGCGGGAAGATGAAGTCCTGGAGGAGCTTCTTCTCCTTGGCCGTGACCACGTAGGCGTGCAGCCGCTTGAACTCCTTGATCGCCTGCGAGGCGATCTTCTTGTCCAGGATGACGGCCTGCTCGGAGGCGCAGATCATGCCGTTGTCGAAGGTCTTCGACACCACGATGTCGTGCGCGGCGCGGACCACGTCGGCCGACGGGTGGACGTACGCCGGAACGTTGCCGGCGCCGACGCCCAGGGCCGGCTTGCCGGTCGAGTAGGCGGCGCGAACCATCGCGTTGCCGCCGGTGGCCAGGATCGTGGCGACCCCGGCGTGGTTCATCAGGGTGGAGGTCGCCTCGATCGAGGGCTGCTCGACCCACTGGATGCAGTTCGCCGGGGCGCCCGCGGCGATGGCCGCGTCCCGGACCACCCGCGCCGCCTCGGAGCTGCACCGCTGGGCGTTGGGGTGGAAGGCGAAAACGATCGGGTTACGGGTCTTCAGCGCGAGGAGCGCCTTGAAGATGGTGGTGGAGGTCGGGTTGGTCACCGGGGTGACAGCGCAGACCACACCAACCGGGTCGGCGATCTCGGTGATGCCGTTGACGTCGTCACGGTGGATGATGCCCACCGTACGCATCCCGGCCATGCTGTTCGTGACGTGCTCACAAGCGAAGATGTTCTTGACAGCCTTGTCCTCGAACACGCCTCGGCCGGTCTCTTCGACCGCCAACCGGGCCAATTCACCATGCTTGTCCAGCGCGGCCACGGAGGCCTTGCCGACGATGTAGTCAACCTGCTCCTGGGTGAAATCCGCGTAGGCTGCGAGAGCCTTCTCCGCGTGACTCACCAGCAGGTCGATCGTCGCCTCCAGCTCGCTCACGATCCTCTTCCCCTCAGTTCGAGTCGCGGGGGACGTATCCCCGCCTCCTTCATCCTCGCCGAGCGGAAGATCGGGGTACGCGGCGCGAAGTCCTCATCTGAAGGGCCGAAGGTCCCGCCGGGGTAACAATCCGGCGAGACCCTCGAAAAGTGTCGAAATCAGGCAGCGAGCTTGCGGGCCAGATTCTCGTCCAGAGCGTTCATGAACTCGTCGGTGGACAGCCACGGGGCGTCCTTGCCGATCAGCAGCGCGAGGTCCTTGGTCATCTGACCGCCCTCGACGGTCTCGATGCAGACGCGCTCGAGCGTCTCGGCGAACTGGGTCACCTCGGGGGTGCCGTCCAGCTTGCCACGGTGCTTGAGGCCACCGGTCCAGGCGAAGATCGAGGCGATCGGGTTGGTCGAGGTCTTCTCGCCCTTCTGCCACTGCCGGTAGTGCCGGGTGACGGTGCCGTGGGCGGCCTCGGCCTCGACGGTCCGGCCGTCCGGGGTCATCAGCACCGAGGTCATCAGGCCGAGCGAGCCGAAGCCCTGGGCGACGGTGTCGGACTGCACGTCACCGTCGTAGTTCTTGCAGGCCCACACGTAACCGCCCTCCCACTTGAGCGCGGCGGCGACCATGTCGTCGATCAGCCGGTGCTCGTAGGTGATGCCGGCGGCCTTGAACTGGTCGGCGAACTCGGTCTCGAAGATCTCCGCGAACAGGTCCTTGAAACGACCGTCGTACGCCTTCATGATCGTGTTCTTGGTGGACAGGTAGACCGGGTAGTTGCGGGCCAGGCCGTACCGGAACGAGGCGCGCGCGAAGTCGCGGATGGACTCGTCGAAGTTGTACATGGCCATGCCGACGCCACCGGCCGGGAAGTCCGCGACGTGGAACTCCAGCGGCTCCGAGCCGTCCTCCGGGGTGAAGGTGACGGTGAACTTGCCGGCCTTCGGCGCGACGAAGTCGGTCGCCTTGTACTGGTCGCCGTGGGCGTGACGGCCGATGATGATCGGCTTGGTCCAGCCCGGTACCAGCCGGGGCACGTTCTTCATGATGATCGGCTCACGGAAGACGACGCCACCGAGGATGTTGCGGATCGTGCCGTTCGGCGACCGCCACATCTTCTTGAGGCCGAACTCCTGGACCCGCGCCTCGTCCGGCGTGATGGTGGCGCACTTGACGCCGACGCCGTGCCGCTTGATGGCGTTGGCCGAGTCGATCGTGACCTGGTCGTCGGTCTCGTCCCGGTGCTGGATCGACAGGTCGTAGTACTCGAGGTTCACGTCGAGGTACGGCAGGATCAGCTGCTCACGGATCTGCTTCCAGATGATCCGGGTCATCTCGTCGCCGTCGATCTCCACGACCGGGTTCTTGACCTTGATTTTCGCCATCGGCCGGCGCTCCTCTCCCGAAACACACGCTTAGCAGTACGAGCGTACTGCCCACCCGCCGTAGATCGCCGGGCGGCCCCGTCCTGACATTCCCCCTCTACCATCCCAGGCCCGGATGAACCGATCCCCGAATAACGTCCGACCGGATCGGTGGAGTGACCGCCGCCTCACCGACGGCATCCGGGCAGCTGATCCTCGTACCGGAGACACGCCGAAGGCCGGGACGCGGACGCCCCGGCCTTCGCATCGACACTGGGATCAGAGGTGCGCGACGTCCGCCTGCTTGGCGCGGACCGCCTCGGCGGCCTCCTTCAGGCCGGCCAGCTCGCTCTCGGTGAGCTTGTCCTCGACGACCTTCTTGATGCCCTGCGCGCCCAGCTCGGCCTCGACACCCAGGTAGACACCGGAGATGCCGTACTCGCCGTCGACCCAGGCGCAGACCGGCATGACCACGCCGGAGTCCTCGGCGACGGCCTTGGCCATGCGGGCCGCGGCGGCCGACGGGGCGTAGTACGCCGAACCGGTCTTCAGCAGCGCCACCACCTCGGCGCCACCGTTACGGGTCCGGACGACCAGCTCCTCGATCTTCTCGGCCGGCAGCAGCTCGGACAGCGGCTTGCCGTCCACGGTGCAACGCGACGGGACCGGCACCATGGTGTCGCCGTGCGAGCCCAGGGTCAGCGCCTTCACGCTGGCCACCGGAACCTTCAGCTCCTCGGCGATGAAGTTGGTGAACCGGGCGGTGTCGAGCACGCCGGCCTGGCCGAAGACCTGGTTCCGCGGGAACTCGGTGGCGAGCTGGGCCAGCGCGGTCATCTCGTCGACCGGGTTGGACACCACGATGACGACGGCGTTCGGCGCGAACTTCTTGATGTTCTCCGCGACCTGCCGGACGATCTTCGCGTTGACCTCGAGCAGGTCCATCCGGCTCATGCCCGGCTTACGCGGCAGGCCGGCGGTCACGACCACGACGTCCGAGCCCGCGATGGCCTCGTAACCCTCGCCGTTCGGGCCGGTGCTGACACCGATGACCTTGGTCTCGAAGCCCTCGATCGACCGGGACTGGTTGATGTCGAGCGCGAGGCCGGCCGGCTTGCCCTCGAGGATGTCGGTGAGGACCACCGTCTCGAAGATGTCGTACTCAGCGAGACGCTGCGCTGTCGTGGACCCGTAGAAACCGGCGCCTACGACGGTTACCTTCTTGCCCATAGCTCTTCACTCCCAGTGTCCGGGCGAATTTTCGCGACCGTATCAGCCGGTTAACGGCTGATTACCAGCCGGTCGGCTGAACGGGAGATAAGCCACCTCAGCCGACCCGCCGACGATGTGATCAGTGGTAGAAGTGGCGGGTCCCGGTGAGGTAGACGGTCAGGCCGGCCTTCTCCGCCGCCTCGATCACCAGGTTGTCACGGATCGAGCCGCCCGGCTGGACGACCGCCTTGATCCCGGCCTCGATCAGCACCTCGAGCCCGTCCGGGAACGGGAAGAACGCGTCGGACGCCGCCACACTGCCGGCCGCCCGCTCGGCCCCGGCGCGGGACACCGCCAGCTTCGCCGAGTCGACCCGGTTGACCTGCCCCATGCCGACGCCGACGGTCGCGCCGTCGTGCGCGAGCAGGATGGCGTTGCTCTTCACGCTGCGGATCGCCCGCCACGCGAAGGCCAGGTCGGCCAGCAGCTCCGGGGACGCCGGCTCACCGGTCGCGAGCGTCCAGTTGGCCGGGTCGTCGCCGGGCGCGTCGATCCGGTCGGCCAGCTGCACGAGCACACCGCCGCCGACCTGCTTGACCTCCGCGGCCGGCGGGTTCCAGGCCGGCGCGACCAGGACCCGCAGGTTCTTCTTCTCCCGGAACAACTCCAGGGCCTCGGCCTCGTAGGACGGCGCCACGACCACCTCGGTGAAAATCTCCCCGAGCTGCCGCGCGAGCTCGGCGGTCACCTCCCGGTTGACCGCGACCACGCCGCCGAACGCGGAGACCGGGTCGCAGGCGTGCGCCTTCCGGTGCGCCTCGGCGACGTCGGCGCCGACCGCGATGCCGCACGGGTTGGCGTGCTTGATGATCGCCACGCACGGCTCGGTGAAGTCGTTGGCGCTACGCCACGCGGCGTCGGCGTCGACGTAGTTGTTGTAGGACATCTCCTTGCCGTGCAGCTGCTCGGCCTGGGCCAGCCCCGGGCGGGCCTCCGGGTCGAGGTAGAGCGCCGCCTGCTGGTGCGGGTTCTCCCCGTACCGCAGCACCGACGAACGGCGCAGCGCCAGCCCGGTGAACTCCGGCCACTCGCTCTCCACCAGCGTCGAGGCACACCAGTTGGCGACGGCCACGTCGTACTCCGCGATGTCGGCGAAAGCGCGAGCCGCGAGCGCCTTGCGCTGCGTCAGCGTGAAACCGCCGTTCTCCACGGCCTCCAACACCAGGGGGTACGCCGAAACGGCCGTGACGACCGCAACGGACGCGTGATTCTTGGCCGCGGCCCGGACCATCGCCGGCCCACCGATGTCGATCTTCGCGATGCAGTCCTCCTCGCTCGCGCCCGAGGCGACCGTCTCGGTGAACGGGTAGAGGTTGCTGATCAGCAGGTCGAACGGCTCGATGCCGTGCTCGGCGAGCTCGCTCACGTGGCTCTCCAGCCGCATGTCGGCGAGCAGCCCGCCGTGGACACGCGGGTGCAGGGTCTTGACCCGGTCGCTGAGGATCTCCGGGAAGCCGGTCAGCTGCTCGACCCGGGTGACCGGCACACCCGCCTTCTCCACGGTCGACGCGGTCGACCCGGTCGAGACGATCTCCACCCCGGCGGCGTGCAGCGCCCGCGCCAGCTCGACGATGCCGTCCTTGTACCAGACGCTCAGCAGCGCCCGCTTGATCGGACGACGCCCCTCAGTGCTCACGGGATCCGTACCTTCCTGTCCTCGATGGTCCAGCCCTCCCGGACCAGACGGCCGACGAACTCGACCAGCTGGGCCCGTTCGGCCACCTTGATGCGCTCGGTGAGCGTGTCCTCCGTGTCGCCGTCGAGCACGGGAACCACGGTCTGCGCGATGATCGGCCCGGTGTCGACACCGGCGTCCACGAAGAAGAGCGTCGCCCCGGCCACCTTCACCCCGTACGCCAGCGCGTCCCGCGGGCCGTGGATGCCGGGGAAGGCGGGCAGCAGCGCGTTGTGCGTGTTGATGTACCGGTCGCCGAACGCGTCCAGGAACTGTTTGCCGACCAGCTTCAGGAAGCCGGCCGAGATGACCAGGTCGGGCCGGTGCGCGGCGACGTGCTCGGTGAGGGCGGCGTCCCAGTCGTCACGGGTCGGGTAGGCCTTCACCGAGTCCACGAAGGTGGGGATCCCGGCGGCCGCGGCATGCTCCAGACCGGCGATCCCGTCCCGGTCGGCGCCGACCGCCACGACGACGGCGCCGTACGCCGGGTCGGCTGTCGCTTCGAGAAGAGCCTGCAGGTTGCTGCCCGATCCGGAGATGAGGACGACCAGGCGGGCGGGCGCGGGGTCAGTCACCTGTGCACCCTATCGCCGCGTGGGCCGATCTCCGACAACGGGGCGTTTACCGGACCGGAACGGTCGCTCCCGCGTTAAGCTGCGCCGACTTCGGGGCATCCATGACGGTCGTTGACCGTTCGCCGGATCCGGAGGACCAGAGGATGAGCATTCCGCCGCCCCCGCCGCCGCCGTTCCATGGAGAGCCCGGTGGCATGTCACCGTCCGCCTCCGACAACAGCCAGGGTCTGATCGCCATGATCCTGGGTATCGTCTCGATCCCGGCACTCTGCTGCTTCTATCTCGGGGTGCCACTCGCCCTCGCGGCGATCGTCCTGGGCTTCCTCGGCAAGCAGAAAGCGGATCGGGGCCTGGCCGGCAACCGCGGTCAGGCCGTCGCCGGCATCGCCTGCGGCATCGCCACGCTCGCGCTGGCCGTGGTGTTCGTGATCCTCAGCGTGGTCACCCGGGACTTCAACCCACAGGACTTCTACGACCAGTGACCGGGTGCCCGGCCCGGTTCAGGAACGCCGGAAGAACGCCCTGGTGGCGGTGGCACCCAGGGTGACCGCGACGGCCACCACGACGGCCGAGACGACACCGACCTGAACCGGGTCCGGCCCGATCCGGGACAGCCGACCGGCGCCGACCGCGCCGCCGGAGAGCCAGGCGAGCACGCCCAGCAGAAGCCCGGCCACCGGTCCGGCGAACAGGCCCGACGCGACGAGCAGCGACCAGCGCGGCTCGACGACCGCGGCGGAGCCCTTGCCGGACCGCCGCACCGCCTGCCACGCGCTGTCCCGCCCGAACCGCAGACGCTGGGTGAGCGCCCAGCCGGCGATCGTCCCGGCGATCAACGGGCAGGCCAGCAGCAGCGTGCCGATCGGCCCGGCCGGCCCCTCCGGCAGACCGGCGACCAGCGGCAGCATCGGCGGCGGGCCGACCACCACCTCGGTGAGCCGGACGATCGATCCGGCGCCGAGCGCGAATCCGGGGCCGATGAGGTAGGCGGCCGCCCAGATCGAGACGTTCACCGCGTACCCGACGCTGATCAGGGTGATGCCGGCCTGGCCGGCCACGCCGGTCTGGTAACCGGCGATGATCTCGGCCGCCTGCGCTCCGCCGAACGCCACCGCGAGTCCGCCGGCGACCGCGCCGGCGCCGAGGATCAGCAGCGCCGCGACCGCTCCGGCCCGTAGACCGTGGCGGATCGCGGGCGGCGACCGGCGGGCCAGGACAGAGATCGCGTCGGTGCCGCGCAACGCCCCGATCAGCGATCCGAAGACGCCGAGGGCGAGGAACCGGGCCGCGGCCCCAGCGGTGGAGACCTGCGTGCCGCGGCCGTCGACCAGGATCGCGGCAAGGGCCCCGACCATGGCGTACGCGCTGCCGACCGCCACCGCGACCAGGATCGCCCGCACGGTCGAACCGGTTCGCCGGGCCCCGATGGCGCGGGTCACGTGCAGCCCGGCCCGGTTGAGCCGCCAGACCACGAACCCGGTGAGCGCCAGCGGTGTGAGCGCGAGCGGCCCGATCGAGGTGCCGATCGGAACGCCGTGCCCGAGCAGCCACCCGGCCAGCCCGGCGTGCGCGGCCCCGGCCAGTCCGCCGGAGCCCTCCAGGGTGCGGGCCAGGCCGATCACGACGGCCACCGGAAGGTAGGTCGACAGGGCGGCCCACACGGTGGCGAAGAGCGCCGCGACCGGCAGTGGGGCGCGCCGTCCCGGGGTGGGCCGGCGCTGGCTCGGCACCCGGACCGTCGGCCGGCGGCCGAGCATCTCCTCGTCGACGACGACGGTGTCGCGCCGGCTGTCGCCGGCGCCGACGGCCTCGGTGACCCGTTCGGCGGGGGGCTCCCGCTCGACGGCGGCGGTGTCCCGCACCACGGACTGCAGCGCCTCGGCGACCGCGAACGGGTCCTCCGAGCCGCCGGGCCGGTCGGTTGTGCTGGACATCGCGCCTACTTTTCCATGCCGGTGCCAGCACGGCGAGACAGATACGACGGCGCGCCGCCGATCGGGTCGCTTCCCGTTCGGCGGCGCGCCGTGTGCATCGTCGTCCTCAGCTCAAGATGTCCCGCATGAGCTGGGCGGTCTCGGACGGCGTCTTGCCGACCTTGACACCGGCCGCCTCGAGAGCGACCTTCTTGGCCTCGGCGGTGCCGGCCGAACCGGAGATGATGGCGCCGGCGTGGCCCATCGTCTTGCCGGGCGGCGCGGTGAAGCCGGCGATGTAGCCGACCACCGGCTTGGTGACGTTGGCCTTGATGAACTCGGCGGCCCGCTCCTCGGCGTCGCCACCGATCTCGCCGATCATCACGATCGCGTCGGTCTCCGGGTCGTCCTGGAAGGCCTTCAGCGCGTCGATGTGGGTGGTGCCGATGATCGGGTCACCGCCGATGCCGACCGCGGTGGAGAAGCCGAACTCGCGCAGCTCGTACATCAGCTGGTAGGTCAGCGTGCCGCTCTTGCTGACCAGGCCGATGCGGCCCTGCGGGGTGATGTCGGCCGGGATGATGCCGGCGTTGGAGGCGCCGGGCGACGCGATGCCGGGACAGTTCGGCCCGATGATCCGCGTCTTCTCGCCCTTGGCCACGTTGTACGCCCAGAACGCCGCCGAGTCCTGCACCGGCACGCCCTCGGTGATCACCACGGCGAGCGGAATCTCGGCGTCGATCGCCTCGACGACCGCGGCCTTGGTGAACGCCGGCGGGACGAAGACGACCGACACGTCGGCGCCGGTCTCCGCGATCGCCTCGGCCACGGTCGCGAAGACGGGCAGTTCGGTACCGTCGAAGTCAACCTTGGTGCCGGCCTTGCGCGGGTTTACGCCGCCGACCACCTGGGTGCCCGCGGCGAGCATCCGCTTGGTGTGCTTGGAGCCCTCACCGCCGGTGATGCCCTGGACGATGACCTTGGAATCCTTGGTGAGCCAAATCGCCATTAGTTCACTTCCCCGCAGCCGCGAGCTCGGCGGCGCGCTGGGCCGCTCCGTCCATCGTGTCGACCCGCTCGACCAGCGGGTTGTTGGCGCCGTCCAGGATGGCGCGGCCGGCGTCGGCGTTGTTGCCGTCGAGGCGGACCACCAGCGGCTTGGTGAGGGTCTCGCCGCGCCCGGCGAGCAGGGCGAGGGCCTGGACGATGCCGTTGGCGACCGCGTCGCAGGAGGTGATGCCGCCGAACACGTTCACGAAGACGGACTTCACCGCCGGGTCACCGAGGACGATCTCCAGACCGTCCGCCATCACCTGGGCGCTCGCGCCACCACCGATGTCGAGGAAGTTGGCCGGCTTGACGCCGCCGTGGCTCTCGCCCGCGTACGCCACCACGTCCAGGGTCGACATGACCAGGCCGGCACCGTTGCCGATGATGCCGACCTCGCCGTCGAGCTTGACGTAGTTGAGGTCCTTCTCCTTGGCGGTCTGCTCCAGCGGGTCGACCGCGGACTTGTCCTCCAGGGCCTCGTGGTCGGGGTGCCGGAAGCCCGCGTTCTCGTCCAGCGTGACCTTGGCGTCGAGCGCCAGCACCCGGCCGTCGCCCACCTTGGCGAGCGGGTTGACCTCGACCAGCGTGGCGTCCTCGGCGACGAACGCCTGCCACAGCTTCACCGCGATGTCGACGACCTGGTCGGCGACCTCGGCCGGGAACTTGGCGGCGGTCACGATCTCGCGCGCCTTGGCCTCGTCGACACCCTTGCTCGCGTCGATCGCGATCTTGGCGACCCGGTCCGGGTCCTCCTCGGCGACCGTCTCGATCTCCATACCACCGGCGACGCTGGCGATGCAGAGGAACGTGCGGTTGGCCCGGTCCAGCAGATAGGAGAAGTAGTACTCCTCCTTGATGTCGGCCGTCTCGGCCAGCATCACCTTCTCGACCGTGTGGCCCTTGATGTCCATGCCCAGGATGTCGGCCGCGCGGGCCTCGGCCTCGTCCGGCCCGTCGGCCAGCTTGACGCCACCCGCCTTACCGCGGCCGCCGACCTTGACCTGCGCCTTGACGACGACCTTGCCGCCCAGCCGCTCGGCGATCGCCCGGGCCTCCTGCGGGGTCTCGGCGACGCCGCCGCCCAGCACGGGCAGCCCGTGCCGGTCGAACAGGTCGCGCCCCTGATACTCGAACAGGTCCACGTGTCTCCTTTCGCTCGCGACGCCAAGCGCCGGCAAGCCGCACCGTTGCGTCCCGACCTGTATGTGCGGCGCAGCGCAGCGCGCCGACAGCGTTAGGATCGTCCAGCCCGTCCGCAGCTGCGAGACGGACTTCATCCGCAGACTAGCGACCTGATCGGCCATGGCGAGCGCGCGGGTGCGCGGTGTGCAAGACCACACACCGAAGTGACGAAAACGCAGCTCCGGGGCGATGGTGACGGCCGGGCGCAGTGCGCGCACGCCGGAACTCACCGCGTGCCGGCAGCCGATGTGGTGGCGTATCTCGCGGCGGTACGCGTACCCCGCCGGTGGTGGATCCTCTGCTCGCGGCGCCGTCCGCGAGGGCGGCGCGGAAAAAGTCACACGGGCGCGTAACCCGCCCGGCAGGGGGTCGTTGAGTGTGATGTCGGAGCGCTGCGGCGTCCGCGAGGAAGCGGCCGATGCCCTGTCGGTCGAGGGGTGGCGGCGGGGCATCGCGCATAGAGAGGCCGGACGTGTGAGGGGTGCGTCCGGCCTCTCCCCTTGCGTTCGGCAGGTCAGCGACCCATTCAGGCGACCGGCGCCGCCACATTGGTGCGAACCCATTCGACGACGGATTCCAGGGAAGTACCGGGCGTGAATAGCGCGGCTACCCCGAGTGATTGCAATTCCGCGATGTCGTCCTCCGGAATGATGCCGCCACCGAATACCACGATGTCAGCGGCGTCACGCTGCGCCAACAGTTCCAGCACTCTGCGGAACAGAGTCATGTGGGCGCCGGAGAGCACGGACAGGCCGATGCCGTCCGCGTCCTCCTGAATCGCGGTCTCCACGATCTGTTCGGGCGTCTGATGCAGACCCGTGTAGATCACTTCCATACCGGCGTCGCGCAACGCCCGCGCGATCACCTTGGCCCCGCGGTCGTGCCCGTCCAGGCCGGGTTTCGCCACGACGACCCTGATCCGTGCTTGCATGCTGACCCCTTCGGGCTCTTTTGACCCCGGTGTCCGGCCGCCGCGGTGGGCTTCCTTCCGTGGTCACCTGAACGAACGGTAACCCGGGACACGAGACCGGGATACCCACTGGACCCACCCGGAGGACGGACGGAATAGTTGAGTCGGTCACATTACTTTCCGCTCCCAAAGCAATTACAGAGGGTTGACTGAACCCGACATCAGAAAGCTCATCAATTCGGACAATAGATGATCAATACCGACCGCTAACTGTCATGAAATTGGCGCTGCGACTTGTGACCCGGCGGCCGTTTCGTTACCGTGGCCACGGCTGTCACGCAGGTTCCCCCCACAGCGACAGCCCGGCCGGATCACTGTTCAACCCAATTTCCCGGGGTTTGAACTGCCGCGCCGCCGCAATGCCACCGACGGAGGACCCTTCGTGCGCCAGCGCTTGTCGTCTGAGCCCGATCGCTATCGCGGCCGGCGTCGCGTGCCGACCCCTCCGCGCAGCCGCTACGCCGTCGTCGTCACCTCAGCCTTCGTCGGCGCCGGGGTCGTAGCGCTCGGCGCGGCCTCCAACCTCCCGGACGCCAAAGCGGTCAGCCCGGACGTTCTGCAGAGCCTCAAGACACAGCAGGTCGCCACCGACGCCCTGGAGAACCGCTCGGACAACCCGGCCGCCTCCCGCGGGGAGAACCGCGAGACCGCCAAGACCGAGCTCAGCGCCGAACAGGCCGCCAAGGACATCTACCTGCTGCCGCTGGACGAGTACGAGTTCACCTCGGCGTACGGCGTCCGTTTCGGCAAACTGCACGCCGGCATCGACCTGGCCGCCCCGGAGGGCACCCCCTACAAGGCGGTCCACGGCGGGACGGTCGTCGCGGCCGGCTACAGCGGTGGGTACGGCTACTCCGTCACGATCCGGCAGGACGACGGCACCGACATCATCTACGCCCACTCCCGGCGCGTGCTGGTGGAGAAAGGCGACCAGGTGAAGGCCGGCCAGGTCATCGGCGAGGTGGGCAACACCGGGTATTCGTACGGCACCCACCTGCACCTCGAGGTGCACGTGAAGGGCACGCCGACCGACCCGATCACCTTCCTCAACGACCGTGGCGTCGACATCAAGCTCCGCATGGAGTCGGTGTACGCCGGGTTGGCCGCGGCCGAAGCCGCCTCCTGACCCAGAGACTCGAAACGCGGCCGGGACCATGTCCGGCCGCGTTTTCGGTTGCCAATGGGTAGAACCGGTCCCCGGCAGGTCATCGCGGTTCGCCCCCGGCCGACAGGAACGTGACAGCAGACGTCACGTAGGTCGGGAGGGCACGTCGCGTGGGGCAGCAGCAGTCGTCATCGAGCCGGATCGGACGGCACCGGCAGGAGAACCTCCGCCGCCACCGTGCGCCGGCCCTCCCCGCGCTGTTCGCCACCCGAAGCCGGTCGACCCTCTCGGTGACCGCGCTCGGCGCCACCCTGGCCGCCGGGGTCGGCGCCGCGAGCATGTCCGCCGCCGCCGCGCCCACCGGTGTCACCTCCGGCCTGCCCACCGCCGCACACGCCACGGCCGCGCTGCCGATCGTGCCACCCCCCGGTGATCAGGCGCCCGGCAAGGAGTACCCGCGCCTCGACCCGGCGCCCGACACCGGGGGCCCGGCCGCCGCGCCGGTCCGGCGCAAGGTCCGCCCGCTGCCGAAGCGGAACTGGGTCCACCCGCTCCCGTCGGCGTCGGTCACGTCCTGCTTCGGACCGCGCTGGGGGCGCCTGCACGCCGGCGTCGACCTGGCCGCGCCGCACGGCGCCCCGGTGGTTGCCGCGGGCGCGGGCACCGTCGTCGCGGCCGGCGCCAACGGCGGTTACGGCAACGCCGTCCTCATCGACCACGGCAACGGGTACCTCACCCACTACGGCCACCTGTCCGTGATCGGCGTCGAGGTGGGCCGGGTCGTCAAGGCCGGCGAGCACATCGGCGACGAGGGCTCGACCGGGCGCTCGACCGGCCCTCACCTGCACTTCGAGGTGCACGAGGGACACTTCCAGAACCCGGTCGAGCCGACCACCTGGATGCGCGAGCACGGTGTGGAGATCTCCGGCTGCTCCGAGCCCGCGAGCTGATCCCGGACCGGGATCAGAGCTTTTCGATCGGGGCGTGCCGCAGGACCAGCCACATCACCTGGTCGCCGAAGTCGATCTGGGCCCGCGCGCCGGGGCCGTGGCCCTCCACGGCGAGCACCCGGCCCAGGCCGTAGCGCTGATGGTTGACCCGGTCGCCGGGATCCACCTTCGGCGCCTGCCTGAGCTCGCTCGCGGTGGAGAGCTTGCTGCCGTCGATGCCCAGCCGCTCGGCGATCCGCTGAGCCTTGGGTGTGCCCCCGGCGAAGCCGCCGCCGCGCTGCCGGTCTCCCCCACCGCGGCCACCCACCCCGCCGCCCGTGCCGGACCAGGACGTGTACGACCCGCCGGTGCGCTCCCAGCGGACCAGCTCGGCCGGCATCTCGTCGGTGAACCGGGAGGGCGGGTTGTACTGCGGTTGCCCCCATGCCGACCGGGTGACCGCCCGGGACAGGTAGAGCCGCTGCCGGGCCCGGGTGATGCCCACGTAGGCGAGGCGGCGCTCCTCCTCGAGCTCGGTGTTGTCGCCGAGCGCCCGCATGTGCGGGAAGACGCCGTCCTCCAGGCCGGTCAGGAAGACCACCGGGAACTCCAGGCCCTTCGCGGTGTGCAGGGTCATCAGCGTGACCACGCCCTGATGTTCGGGGTCGTCGCTGGGGATCTGGTCTGCGTCGGCCACCAGCGCCACCTGCTCCAGGAACCCGGCCAGTGTGGCGACCTGCTCCGCCCCCTCGTCGGCCAGGGACTCGACCCGCTCGGTGTACTCCCGGGCGACGCTCACCAGCTCCTGGAGGTTCTCCACCCGGCCCTGGTCCTGCGGGTCGAGGCTCTCCTCCAGCTCGCCGAGCAGGCCGGACCGCTGGAGAACCGCCTCCAGCACCTCCTCCGGCGGGGCGGTGGTGGCCAGCACCCGCAGGTCGTCGAGCAGCCGCACGAAGTCGGCGATGCTGTTGGCCGCGCGGGTGGAGATGCCCGGCGCGTCCTTGGCCCGGCGCAGCGCCTGACCGAACGACACCCGGTCCCGGGAGGACAGCGCCTCCACGCAGGCCTCGGCCCGGTCACCGATGCCCCGCTTCGGGGTGTTCAGCACCCGGCGGAGGCTGACCGTGTCGTCGTCGTTGACGATCGCCCGCAGGTAGCCGAGCGCGTCCCGCACCTCTTTGCGCTCGTAGAAGCGCACTCCGCCGACCACCTTGTACGGCAGCCCGACCCGGATGAACACCTCCTCGAAGACGCGGGACTGGGCGTTGGTCCGGTAGAAGACCGCGACGTCGCCGGGCCGCACCTCGTGGTTGTCGCTGAGCCGGTCGATCTCCCGGGCCACCCAGTCGGCCTCGGCGTGCTCGGTGTCGGCCACGTAGCCGACGATCTGCTCGCCCTGCCCCTGGTCGCTCCAGAGCCGTTTCGGCTTTCGCGAGGTGTTGCGGTCGATCACCGCGTTGGCGGCGGTGAGGATCGTCTGGGTGGAGCGGTAGTTCTGCTCCAGCAGGATGGTCCGCGCGTCCGGGTAGTCGCGCTCGAACTCCAGGATGTTGCGGATGGTGGCGCCCCGGAACGCGTAGATCGACTGATCGGCGTCACCGACCACGCACAGCTCGGACGGCGGCACCTCGGCGGTCTCGTCGGTGCCGACCAACTCCCGGATCAGGGTGTACTGCGCGTGGTTGGTGTCCTGGTACTCGTCGACGAGCACGTGACGGAAGCGGCGACGATACGCCTCGGCGATCAGCGGATGCGACTGGAACAGGTGCACCACGGTCATGATGATGTCGTCGAAGTCGAGCGCGTGCGCCTCGCGCAGCCGCCGCTGATACAGCTCGTACGCCTCGGCGACGGCCCGCTCGTTGGGCCCTTTCGCCTTCTGCTTGAACTCGTCCGGCCCGACCAGTTCGTTCTTCAGGTTCGACACCTGGGCGGCCAGGCCGCGGGCCGTGTAGCGCTTCGGATCGAGGTCGAGCTCACGGGCGACCAGTTGCATGAGGCGGCGCGAGTCGTCGGCGTCGTAGATGGAGAAGGTGCTCTTCAGGCCGGCGTGCTCGTGCTCGGCCCGCAGGATCCGCACGCACGCCGAGTGGAAGGTCGACACCCACATCAGCCGGGCGCGGGGCCCGACCAGATGGGCCACCCGCTCCTTCATCTCCCCGGCGGCCTTGTTGGTGAAGGTGATCGCGATGATCTCGCCCGGGTGCACGCCCCGCTCGGCCAGCAGATAGGCGATCCGGTGGGTCAGCACCCGGGTCTTGCCCGAACCGGCGCCGGCCACGATGAGCAGCGGCGCCCCGGCGTGGGTCACCGCGTCTCGCTGAGGTCCGTTCAGCCCGGTGAGCAGGGACTCGGGATCGAGCCGGCGCGCCGCCGGGCGCGAGGGCTCGGGGGCCGTCGCGCCCGGCGGGCGCGGGCGCTCGGGGGCCATCGCCGAGAACAGGTCGGGGGTATCGGAGGAAGGTCGCATCGCGGGAGCCAGTGTATGCCGACCCTCCGACAGGATTCCGGGGCCGAGCGGGGCAGCCATCGTTGATCAGCAATGAATCTGTCACCGCGAAGTGGTAGCGGTGAATCATCCGATCCACCAGGCTGTCCAGATCGGCATCGAATCATCACCGATCGGGGGAACGAACCCATGCCTCTTCCACAGCGGCGACACCTCGCCGTGCCGGTGGCCGCCCTGGCCGTGGTCGGCGCCCTGGTCGCGATCCCGGACGCCCGGATCGCGGCCGCCGCGCCGCCGGCCGAGTTCGCACCGGTGTCGGCGACCTACGGTCTGCCCAAGGGCCCCACGGTCAAGGGGCAGTTCCTCAGCTACAACGACTTCCACGGAGCCATCGACCCGCCCACCGGCAGTGGCGCGGTGGTCAACGCCGGCGGCACCAGCACCCCGGCCGGCGGCGTCGAGTACCTGGCCACCTTCCTGAAGAAGCTGCGCGCCGAGGCGAAGGCGGAGAACCGGCAGACGATCACCGCCGGGGCCGGCGACCTGATCGGCGCCACCCCGCTGGTCAGCGCGGCCTTCCACGACGAGCCGACGATCGAGCTGATGAACGAGGTCGGGCTGCAGGTCAGCTCGGTCGGCAACCACGAGTTCGACGAGGGTGTGGCCGAGCTCCTCCGCATCCAGCAGGGCGGCTGCCATCCGGTGGACGGCTGCCAGGACGGGGACCCGTTCCAGGGCGCCGACTTCACCTATCTCGCGGCCAACACCATCAGCAAGAAGACCGGGCTGCCGATCCTTCCGCCCATCGAGATCCGGTACGTGAGCGGCGTACCGGTCGGTTTCATCGGTATGACCCTGGAGGGCACGCCGAGCATCGTGAACCCGGCAGGCATCACCGGCGTGCGTTTCACCGACGAGATCGAGACCGCCAACAAGTGGAGCGGTGTGCTGAAGCTCTTCGGGGTGAAGGCGCAGGTGCTGCTTCTGCACGAGGGCGGCTCGCAGGGCCCGGCCACGCCGACGCCCGGGGTCTCCGACTGCACCAACTTCGGCGGGCCGCTGGCGCCGATCGTGGCCGGGCTGAGCCCGGAGATCAGTGTCGTGATCTCCGGCCACACGCACCGCTTCTACTCGTGCAAGCTGCCGAACAGCAAGGGCGCGGACACCGTCGTCACCAGCGCCGGCAGCAACGGCCAGCTGATCACCGACATCGACTACACCCTGGACCGGCGTACCGGGCGGTTCGCCGAGATCACCGCGAAGAACGTGATCGTGGAGAACGGGGTGCCGGACGGCAACGGCGGCTGGGTGCGGGATGCCTCGGGCGGGTACGCGAAGAACCCCGCCACCGTGGATCCGGCCGCCAAGAAGGTCGCCGACAAGTACCGCACCGCGGTCGCGCCGATCGCGAACCGTCTGGTCGGCAGCATCAGCGCGGACATCGTCCGGACCGCCACGCCGGCCGGGGAGAGCCCGCTCGGTGACGTGATCGCCGACGCCCAGTTGGCGTACACGCGGTCGGCCGGCGCGCAGATCGCCCTGATGAATCCGGGCGGCATCCGCGCCGACCTGGACGCCGACCAGTCCACCGGCGGGGAGCCGTACGGTCAGGTGACCTATGGCGAGGCGTTCACCGTCCAGCCGTTCAACAACCTGGTGGTCACTCAGACCTTCACCGGGGCGCAGCTGAAGAACGTGCTGGAGCAGCAGTTCGCCGGCTTCGGTGGGCAGACCACGCAGCGGATCCTCCAGGTGTCGAGCGGGCTCACCTACACGTGGAGCGCGTCGGCCGCGCCCGGTTCGAAGGTGAACGCCCTGGCGCTGAACGGCACGCCGATCGACCCGGCCGCGAACTATCTGGTCACCACGAACGACTTCCTGGCCAACGGTGGGGACGGGTTCAGCAATCTGACTCTGGGCACGGGACGGGTGACCGCCCCGGGCTTCGACGTGGACGCGCTGGTGGCCCACCTGGCCACCGGCCCGATCGCGCCGGGGCCCGCCAACCGCATATCGACGGCCCCCTGATCAGCGCAAACTTTCGTCCCAACACTCGGGCGGCTTCCTTGCGGGACCGTCCGGGACGGGGGCATACTCGGTTCGTGATCCAGCAGGCGCGATTTTTTTACTACGGCACCGGAGGCCCGGCAGCCGTAGGTCGCTCCTGAACCCAAGACCTACATCAAGCCCCGGGCTTCCCCGCCCGGGGCTTGATGCTGTCCGGGCCGGGCCCACCGAGGCCACAGCACCCGAGGAGCAGGACATGACCGCCGACGTGATGGACCAGACGACCGGCGCGGGCGAAGACGCGGCCGCCGAGAAGATCCGCGCCATCCGGGAACGGATCAACGAGATCGACAAGACGATCATCGATCTCTGGCTGGAGCGTGCCGCCCTCTCCAAGGAGGTCGGCAAGACCCGGATGGCCAGCGGCGGCACCCGTCTGGTGCTGGCCCGGGAGCGGGAGATCATCGAGCACTTCCGCAACGCGCTGGGCCCGGACGGCACGCAGGTCGCGCTGCTGCTGCTGCGTTCCGGCCGGGGGCCACTCTGAGTCCCGCCGACGAACGACCGCAGCCGGACCGACGAGGGTCCGGCTGCGGTTCGGGGAGAGTGGACTACCCGCGATCGGTCACTGGTTGTTGATGATGAACGGGCTGTCGTCGATGTCGCCGTGCACCCAGGTGTTGAAGCGGGAGCCGTAGCCGACGAAACCGTCGCCGTTGTGGCGGAAGTGGTAACCGCGGTAGTAGTCGCGGAAACCGGGACGGCCCCAGTTCCAGTGGTCGCGGTCGACCTCGAGCGCCCACACGCCGCGGCGGTAGCCGACGCGGACCAGGTCGCAGTCGTAGTCGTCCCAGTAGCCGCGACGCTCACCGATCCAGCCGACCCGCTCGCAGCCCCGCAGCGAGCGGAAGTAGCCGACGACCTCGTCGCCGTAGTGCGGGTAGTACTTCGCCGCCTTGCTGGTCGAGGGCTTGGCCGGCGCCTTGTCACCGCCGTCCGCCGCCAGCGCCGGGGCGCCGGCACCGATCCCTGCGAGAAGACCGAGTCCGGCCATCGTCAGAGTCCGGAGCACCTTGTTCATACCGTTTCCTCACTTCCGATCAGTTCGGTTCTCGATTACCAGACTCTCTCATATCGGACATAAAACCCATGGTTAATTAACTAGTACTTTTAGTCACGAAAGTGTGATTTTCGGTTACGCAAGATGGCCGGATGATCTAGGGAAAACGGCAACGGGCCGGGAGATCAGTGATCTCCCGGCCCGTTGCCGTGATTCTCAGCGGCTCGCCGCGTACCGGATCTCCGCGAAATGACACGCGCTGGGATGCGGTGAGCGCTCCCTGATCTGCAACAACGGCTCCTGTTCGGCGCAGACGGGCTGTGCCTTCCAGCAGCGGGTCCGGAACCGGCAACCGGACGGCGGGTCAGCCGGCGACGGCACGTCGCCCTCCAGAACGATCTGGTCGCGCCGGCCGCGCAGGCGCGGGTCCGGGACCGGCACGGCCGAGAGCAGAGCCTGGGTGTACGGGTGAGTCGGCTGATCGTAGATCGCCACGTCATGACCCTGCTCGACGATCTTGCCGAGATACATGACGGCGACGCGGTCGGAGATGTGCCGGACCACCGACAGGTCGTGCGCGATGAAGATGTACGACAGCCCGAAGTCGTCCTGGAGCCGCTCCAGCAGGTTGATCACCTGGGCCTGGATGGACACGTCGAGCGCCGACACCGGCTCGTCACAGACGATGATCTCCGGCTTCAGTGCGAGTGCCCGGGCGATTCCGATCCGCTGCCGCTGGCCGCCGGAGAACTGGTGCGGATAGCGGTTGATGTGGTCCGGGTTGAGACCGACCGTGTCGAGCAGGTCCTGCACGGCCCGCTGCCGCTTGTCCTTCGGCACCACCTCGGGATGGATCTCGAACGGCTCGCCGATGATGTCGCCGACCGTCATCCGCGGATTGAGCGAGGTGTACGGATCCTGCAGCACCATCTGGATGTTGCGGCGTGCCCGGCGCATCGCCGAACCGGAGAGCCGGGTCATGTCCTGGCCGCGCACCATGACCGAGCCCGAGGTCGGCTTCTCCAGGCCGACCAGCAGCTTCGCCAGCGTCGACTTGCCGCAGCCGGACTCGCCCACCACGCCGAGCGTCTCGCCCCGGCGCAGTTGCAGGTCCACACCGTCGACCGCGCGGACCGCGCCGATCTTGCTCTTGACGAGGATCCCCTGGGTGATCGGGAAGTGCTTGACCAGTCCCCTGGTCTCGAGGACGACGTCACTCACCGAGGACCTCCCGGAAGAAGTGGCAGCGCGCGGTACGGTGCGGCGCGATGGCGTACGCCGGGGGCGCCGGATCCTGACGGCAGGGATCCTTGGCGTACCGGCATCGGGGGTTGAAAGCACAGCCCCGCGGCACGTCGGTGAGCGCCGGCGGCAGGCCGCGGATCACGCTGAGCTGCTGTCCTTTGAGGTCCAGCCGCGGGATCGACTCGAGCAGCGCCCGGGTGTACGGGTGCCCGGGACGGGCGTAGATGTCGTAGACCGGGGCCTCCTCGACGACGCGGCCCGCGTACATCACGGAGATCCGGTCGGCGACGTCGGCGACCACACCCATGTCATGCGTGATCAGGATGAGGCCCATGTTGCGCTGCCGCTGCAGTTCCGCGAGCAGGCCCATGATCTGCGCCTGGACGGTCACGTCGAGAGCCGTGGTGGGCTCGTCGGCGATCAGCACCTCGGGGTCGAGCGCCAGCGCCATGGCGATCATGACGCGCTGCCGCATGCCACCGGAGAACTGGTGCGGATAGTCGTTCACCCGGCTCCGCGCGCTCGGGATCCGGACCTGGTCGAGCAGATCGACGGCCCGCGCCTTCGCGTCCGACCGGGACATGCCGCGGTGCGCCCGGAACAACTCGGCCAACTGGAAGCCGACGGTGTAGACCGGGTTCAGCGCGGACAGGGCGTCCTGGAAGATCATCGCGATCCGGTTGGCGCGCACCTTGCGGCGCTGGGCCTCCGGCAGCTTCAGCAGGTCGACACCGCGGTAACGGATCTCGCCGGAGGTGATGTGCCCGGGCGGGCTCTCCAGGATGCCCATGATCGCCTGAGCGGTCACCGACTTGCCGCAGCCGGACTCGCCCAGGATCGCCAGGGTCTCGCCGGGCGACAGCGAGAAACCGGCCCCGTTCACCGCCTTGGCGACACCGTCCCGGGTACGGAACTCGACGTGCAGGTCGTTGATCTGAAGCAGGGGCGCCCGCGGATCGATCCCGGGCAGGACGTCCACCTGTGCCTTCATGTCAGTCATGCCGTCACCTCCGCGTCGCTCCGGCGCCGACATGACTCAGCGGCTGAGTTGGCTGATTCGCTCGCAAGCTCGCTCATGGGGTTCAGTCACCGCAACTTCGGGTCGAAGGCGTCGCGGATGGCGTCGCCCAGCATGATGAAGGCCAGCACGGTGGCGGCGAGGAAGACCGACGGCCAGATCAGCGGGTGCGCCGCGATCCGGGCATAGTCCTGTGCCTCGGCGATCTGCAGGCCCCAGCTGATCGCGTCGCCCTTGAGGCCGACACCCAGATAGGAGAGCGTCGCCTCGGCCGCGATGTTGGTGCCCAGCAGGATCGTCAGCACCACGATGAACGAGGCCATCGAGTTCGGCAGGATGTGCCGGAGCATCAGCCGCGCCGGGCCGGCCCCGAGCATCCGGCCGGCCGCCACGTAGTCCTGGCTCTTCACCGCGATCACCGAGGAGCGCATCACCCGGGCCGCCGACGTCCACGTGAGCAGGCCCAGGGTGAGCGTCACGGCCCAGACGCCGTCGTCCGCACTGCCGGACAGCCGGCCGGAGAAGACCACCGCGCCGAGCAGGAACGGCACGCCCAGCATGATGTCGGTGAGCCGGGACAGCACCGCGTCGGTGGTCCCGCCGAAGTAGCCGGCGGACAACCCGAAGACCAGGCCGAGCACACCGGCCAGCAGGGTGGAGAGGACACCGACCTCGATCGAGGCGCGAGTGCCGTAGATGGTACGGGCGAAGACGTCGCAGCCCTGGAAGTCGTAGCCGAAGAAGGCGCTGCCGTCCGGGCCCTTGTGCTTGTTCGACAGCGCACAGGCGCCCGGGTCGGCCGAGGTGAACAGCGACGGGGCCAGCGCCATCAGCAGGATCAGGACGACCAGGACCGCCGACACCCAGAAGATCTTGTTGCGCCGCAGGTCCAGCCAGGCGTCGCCGGCCAGGCTCCGGGACTTGCCGCTGACGTCCGGCGCCTCGGCCACGGTGATCAGGTTGGGGTCACTCATAACGGATCCTGGGGTCGAGGGCGGCGTAGAGCAGGTCGACGACGAGGTTCACGACCAAGAAGATGATCACCAGAATGCTGACGAACCCGACCACGAGCGGGCCGTCCTCGGTGCGGATGCCGCGGGCCAGGTTGAACCCGACGCCCGGGATGTTGAAGACCTCCTCGGTGACGATCGCGCCGGACATCAGGACACCGAGATCGACACCGATCAGCGTGATCACCGGAATCAGCGAGTTGCGCAGCACGTGCACCCACGTGACCCGGCCGGAGGTCAGGCCCTTGGCGCGTGCCGTGCGCACGTAGTCGGCCCGCAGGTTCTCCACCACCGACGTACGGGTGACCCGCAGCTGAGTGGCGATGACCGTGGTGGCCAGCACGAGGGCGGGGAGCAGCAGCTCGTACGGTGTCGCGTCCTGGTCCGTGGTGGCCGGGAACCATCGCAGCTCCATGGCGAAGACCAGCTGGGCCAGCGGCGCCAGCACGACGATCGGCATGGCGAGCAACAACAGCGTCACCAGCAGGGTGCCGTTGTCGAACAGCCCACCGCGCCGGATGCCGGAATACACACCGGCCGTGACGGCGATGGCGGCCGCGATGAGGATGGCCATGAGCGCCAGCCGGATGGTGACCGGCCACGCGTCGGCCAGCATCTCGGAGATGTCGCGACCGGTCAGCGACTTACCCAGATCGCCCGTGAGCAGGCTCTTCATGTAGTACCAGTACTGGGCCAGGAAACCCTCGTCCAGGTGGTAACGCTCGGTGAGTGCAGCACGCAGGCTGTCGCTCACCGGTTTCTCGCCCGCCAGCGCCTGGATGGGGTCGTCCTGGTTGGCGAACATCAGCGCGAAGACTACGAAGGTGGCCCCGAAGAACGTCAGGATCATCTGTAGTAAGCGCCGCACGATGTAGCGGAACATTACGGGTCTTGGCCTCTTCCGCGGCACAGCGCCGGCCTTGTGGGCACGGCGACGACGATGAAGTGGGGCAACACAGCGGTGGCGTCACGGTCGCATGCTTTCCGTGACGCCACCAGAGTCGTGCGGTCAGATCAGGCGACCGTTTCGATCTCGTAGAGATCGACCTTCTTGAAGAGGTTCATCTCGACGTTCTGAACCTTCTCCGAGTAGCCGTACACGTTCTGCGAGAAGCGCAGCGGGATGACGGGCAGCTCCTGGACGAGGATATCCTCCGCCTGCTGCCACTTCTTGATCGCGGCTTCCGGCGTCGGCGCCTGAGAACCCTGCTTGAGCAAGTGATCGAAGGTGGAGTTGGACCAGCCGTAGTGGTTCGACGACCCGTTGGTGCTGTACAGCGGGCCGAGGTAGTTCTCCATCAGCGGGTAGTCCATGATCCAGCCGAGCCGGATCAGGCCGATCGGCTCGTGGGCCCGCGCCTTCTGCTGGAGAACCGAGAACTTCGGCTCCGGCATACCGGTGCAGTTCACCCCGAGCGACGCCTTGATCTGGTTGCAGGTCGCGTCGACCCAGGCCTTGTGACCACCGTCGACGTTATAGGTGATCTTGATTTCGGACGGGCCGCCGTTGTCCTCGTACAGAGTCCGGGCCTTCTGCGGGTTGTACTCACACGCCTCACCGCAGATGCCCTCGCGGTAACCGCGGACCACCGGCGAGACGAAGGACTTCGCCGGAATCCGGGAGCCGAGGAAGATCTGGTCGGAGATCTCCTCCCGGTTGATCGCCATCGAGATCGCCTTGCGGATCTCGGGCTTGGAGAACTCGGACTGGTACGTCGGGAAGCCGATGAAGTCGAAACCGGAGTTCTCGCTCATCTGGAACCGGTCGCCCAGGTCGGCCGACGCCTTGGAGAGAGCCTCGATCGGGATGTTCATCTGCACGTCGACGTTGCCGGAGACCAGGTCCGCGTACTGGGTCTGCTCGTCCTGGTAGATCTTCCAGGTGATGCCGTCGATCTTCGGGACCTGGCCCTTGAAGTCGCTGACCTTCTCCACGACGATCTTGTTGTCGTGCTCCCACTTGCCCTTGATCTTGAAGGGCCCGTTACCGATGATCTGGTCCTCGAAGCCCTCGGCGATCACGCCGGGCTTGGAGAAGGCGGCCTTGGGCAGCGGGTTGAAGACCGAGTAGCCGAGCACCGACTCGAAGCTGGAGAACGGCGCCGACAGGGTGATGGTGAAGGTCAGTTCGTTGACCTTCTTCAAGCCGGAGAGCTCGTTGGTCTTCGGCGTGGGAGCCTTCTTCGGGCCGGCCTTGTCCGGGTCCAGCGGGTTCAGCTCGGCGTAACCGGCGATGCGCTCGAAGAAGTATCCGCCGGTCTGGGCGTTCGGCCCGTAGGCGCCGTAGTTCCACGCGTCGATGTAGTTCTGCGCGGTGACCGGCTCGCCGTTGTGGAAGGTGAAGCCCGGCTTGAGCTTGACGGTCCACACCCGGTTGGTCTTGTCCGGCGTGATGGATTCCGCGGCGACCTCGACCGGCTCCTGCGCGCTGTTGAAGTTGACCAGCGGGTAGAACAGCGAGGACAGCACCTGCGAGCCACTGTCGTCGGTGGCGTTCGACGGAAGCAGGTGCTCAGGCTCAGAGATACCGATCACGATGGTGTTCGAGTTGGCGGTCGGATCCTCCGAATCGCCACCTCCGCATCCGGCGACCAACAAGGAGATGGCGGCCGCAGCGGCCGCCATCTTCCACGGGCGTTTCCCAGGCATGGGAGTGCCTCCTTCAGGGGCGCTCACGGGGGTTGTGTGAGTAGGTGCCACTGTGACACAGAGGCACCGAAACCCAGAGCGCCGTTATCAAGCCGATATTAGCCATCTACGTCCGCTAAAAGCCCCATGAGTGATGGTTTAGGCCTATTCGCCCATCCTGAACTGGGCATACTCACCGGGGCTTCCGGTTCGGCACGCAGCGCAGCTTATAGGAAGTCTGCCTGTAAGGCCCTCCGGGAGGGTCAGACCAGCCGCCGGTCGGCCGCCCATCGTGACAGTTCGTAACGGTTGCTCATCTGCAACTTACGCAACACGTTGGAGACGTGGGTCTCGACCGTCTTGATCGAGATGTACAGCTCCTTGGCGATCTCCTTGTACGCGTAACCCCGTGCGAGCAGCCGGAGCACCTCACGCTCACGGTTGGTCAACTGGTCCAGCTCAGGGTCGGCCACCGGCACGTCCGGCCGGGAGGCGAACGCGTCAAGCACGAAGCCGGCCAGCCGCGGGCTGAACACCGCGTCGCCGTCGGCCACCCGGCGCACCGCGGCGGCCAGCTCGTCCGGCGAGATCGTCTTCGTCACATAGCCCCGGGCGCCGGCCCGGATCAGGCCGATCACGTCCTCCGCGGCATCCGACACCGACAACGCCAGGAACCGGACCTGCGGGTGCGTACGGCGTACCGACTCGAGAACCGCCCGGCCACCGCCGTCCGGCATGTGCACGTCCAGCAGCACCACGTCCGGCTGCACCGCCGAGATCCGGCTGATCGCCTCGCTCACCGTGCTCGCCTCGCCCACCACGTCGACGTGCTGGCCCAACTCGGCCCGCACCCCGGCGCGGAACATGGCGTGGTCATCGACCAGGAAGACGTTGAGCCGCCGGGCCTCCGGCTCGACAACGGGCTCGGTCATCTCACTGACTCCTTACCGGCGGTCACGCTCTCCCTGGTGACGGGAAGCATCAACCGCACCTCGGTACCGTCTCCGGGGGCGCTACGGATCTCGGCCCGGCCACCGTGCCGCTGCATCCGCCCGATGATCGAACCACGAACCCCATGCCTGGTCTCCGCCACACCGCCCATGTCGAAACCGGCGCCCCGATCGCGGACGAAGACACTCAGCTCATCCTCCTCCACCTCGGCATAGAGCGAAACCGTCTGTACACCGGCGTGCCGGGCGGCGTTGACCAGAGCCTCCCGGGCCGCCGCCACCAGCGCCGCCACCCGGTCGTCGCACCGGGTGTCCCCCACCACGACGGTCTCCACGCTGATCGCGTAGGTGTCCTCGACCTCGGCCGCCGCCTGCTCCAGCGCCGCGGCGAACCGCTCGGTCGGCGACGAGGTGGGCCGGTAGAGCCAGTTGCGGAGGCTGCGCTCCTGCCCTCGGGCGAGGCGCTGCACCTCCTTGATGTCGGCGGAGTTGCGCTGGATCAGCGCCAGCGTGTGCAGCACCTGGTCGTGGATCATCGCGGCCAGCTCGGCCCGCTCCTGCTCCCGGATCCGGCCCTCACGCTCCGCGCGCAGCTGCCCGAAGGTACGCCAGACCAGCGGCGCCACCACCACGCCGACACCGAGGAGACCGACGAAGGCGAAGATCACGCCGTTGAAGACAGCGGACAGCGAGCCCGCCGGGGCGTACACCGCCACCACGCCGATGATGCCGACCGCGACCAGGATGCCGCCGCCGATGAACCGGAAGAGGAAGGACCGCCGGTCGGTCTCCGAGACGATCGCCGCGAACCACGGCGCCGAGGCCGGATTGTCGGTGTACGCGTCCCGCCGGCTCGGATCCGACTGGTGCCAGATCACACCGGCGCCGACCGCGATCACCGCGATCATCCAGCCCGCCGTCGTGCTCACCGAGTCGCCGAACAGCTGGGCCTGCAACAGCACCACACCGAGACCGATGGCCGCGAACGGCAGCAGAGCCGACAGGTCACGGCGAGCCGGCTGCTCGTCGTCGCGCGCCTCCTGCGGCAGCACCGCCCAGTAGGCCGCGTAGAGCAGCAGGCCGAGGGCGTTGAAACCGAGCAGCACGACGAGCGCGATCCGGACGCCGAGCACCGGCACACCGAGATGGCGGGACAACCCGGCGGCGACCCCGGCGACGATGCGCTGGTCACGCGGCCGGTACAGCCGGCGGGGTTGCGGCGGGGCGGCGATAGTCACCCCCCGATCGTCACACGCGACGCACCGGCGGGCCACGGGGAACTTCCCCCGCATCCGGGCCGGATATCTCAGGGTGGCCTCAGGGTCGTCTCCGGAGGCGGCTCGGGCGGCCCGCGGACCAGGATCGAAGCCATGACCGATGAAGCGCCCGGTGCCGGTCCCAAGGGTGACCAGGCACCTTCCGACCAGCCCGAGGGCTTCCCGCCCGGCTCCAACGTGCCGCCGTGGGTCGCCTCGGCCTCCGCGGCCTGGTCCCGCCAGCAGCTCGTCCGCCCCCGCAACGGCCGCTACGTGGCCGGCGTCTGCGGCGCCCTCGCCAGGGCCACCAACACCGACCCGGTCCTGTGGCGGGTCCTGCTCGGCGTGCTCGCCGTGCTCAGCGGCACCGGTGTGCTGCTCTACCTGATCGGCTGGCTGATCATCCCGTCCGAGGGCGACACGTCCTCCCCGGTCGAGTCACTGCTCGGCAAGGGCCGCTCCGGGATGGCGCCGCTGTCGGTGGTCCTGCTCGGCGGCGCCGCGCTGCTGACCTTCGCCTTCATCGTCAACTCCGGTGCCCGGGCCAGCATGCTGGCCGCGGCCGTGATCCTGGGGGCGTTCCTGCTGATCAAAAGGGGTGGCACGGCACCGTTCCCGGCGGCCGCGCCACCACCACCGGACGCCCCGCCGCCGTCCACGGAGGAGCCGACGATGGCGTTCGTGGCGCCGCCCGCGGCCGAGCCGGCCGGCGAACCGGTGAGCAAGCCGGCCACGTCCAGCGGGTACCGTCCGCCGTTCGCACCGCACGGGCCGTTCGCCGGCCCGCCCACCGCTCCGCCGCCGCCCTCACCGCCGATGGCGCCGCGCCCGCCGAAGCCGCCGAGGGAACGCTCGATCCTGGGCCGGCTGACGTTCTTCGCGGTCATCATGATGATCGGGCTGGTCGTCGCGATCGACATGAGCGGCGTCGACGTGTCGATCGCCACCTACTTCGCGGCCGCTCTGGTGACCACCGCCCTCGGCCTGATCGTCGGCACCTGGTTCGGCCGGGCCCGGGGCCTGATCGCGCTGGGTCTCGTGCTCAGCTTCGCCCTCGGTACGGCCACCGGGCTGGAACGCTTCGGCCGCGACTGGACGCCCAGCGTCTACCGTCCGGCCAACCTCGCCGCGGTCGCCGACGAGTACGCGTTCGACCTCGGCAACGTGACGCTCGACCTGCGCGGGGTCGACTTCACCGGGCAGACCCAGGCGATCACCGCCAGCATGGAACTCGGTCAGCTCCGGGTGGTCCTCCCACCGGAGGTGGACGCCTCGGTGACCGCCCGTGTCGAGGGCGGCCGGCTGGTCCTGTTCGGCGAGGAATACAACGACAGCAGCGCCCGCCAGGCCGACGACCTCGGCGCGGACGGTGCCGGCGGGGGCACGCTGCAACTCGATCTCCGGGTCGAGGCCGGAAATCTGGAAGTGATCCGATGAGCGACCTTGCGAGCGAATCATCGGGAACGGGTTCGAAATCATGGCGACGTCGGAGCGAAGCGGAGTTGATGTCATGAGACCGCATCGGATGGACGGGGTTTCGCTCAGCTTCGGGCTGATCTTCCTGGCGATCGCGTTCTGGTGGGCGGTCTCCCAGGTGGTCGCCGTCAACCTGCCTCCGGTGGGCTGGATCGTGGCCGGCGGACTGATCTTCTTCGGGGTGGCCGGCCTGCTCGGCGCGATCCGCTCCGGCCGCCGCGAGCCGCAGCCCGGCCCGGTGGCGGCGCAGGCCGCCGTCGATGTTCCCGGCGATCTGCCGCCGGAGATGCACGCCTCGATCGTGCGCGAGCTGCTCGACGATCCGGCCGGCAAGTTCGAGCGCGACCACCCGGCTCGTTGAGCCTTCGCCCCGCCCATCGGTCGGTGACCGATGGGCGGGGCAATATGCTCGCTGGATGACCGCGTTTCCGACCGTGTCCGTCACGCCCGTTCCCGGCGTGGGCGCCCGGGCCGCCCGCGCCCTCACCGCCGAGTTCGCCCGGCAGAACGCGGCCACGTCCGCGCTGCTGGTCGGCGCCGACCACGCTTCGGCCGTGGTGGCCGCCGCTGTCGAGGCGCTGCTGCCCGGCGACACCCTCACCCTGGTTCCCGGCCGTAACAGCAGCAGCGACCTGCTGCGCGGCCACATCACCGGCCTGGGCAGCTGGGTCGCCGATCGGGTGAGGGTCGTCGAGTCTCTCGACGAGGCCCAGCCCGCCGATGTCGTGATCGTCGGTGAGCCGCTGACCGGCACCGCCGACGAGGCCCGCGTCCTGATCGACCAACTCGGCAAATACCTGGCCGACGGCGCCGTCCTGTCGGTGGCGGTGCCCGCCGGGCCGGGGCGGACCGCCGGCGCCGCCGCGGAGCTCTTCCGTCAGGGCGCGCTGTTCGGTGTCGGCTCCGACCTGGTGGTCCGCAATCAGCCGCCGCTGCGGGTGCACAAGCTCCGGTTCAGCCCGGCGGAGGTGTCGTCGGCGGCGGTTCTGGCCCCGGCGTACCGGACGTCGAGCGTCCCGCTGACCCGTACGATGCACATCGACTCCAACGGGGTCGCCGCGGCCGGGATCGCGCTGGGCCTGGCCGCGCTGGCCCGCCGCGCCCGGCCGAAGTCGAAGCTCTGGCTGGTGCCGGCACTCGCGGCCGCTCCGGTCGCGGCCTTCTTCCGTGATCCGGAGCGTGACGTCCCGGCGGACCCGTCGGCGATCATCTCCGCCGCGGACGGCAAGGTTCTGTCCGTCGAGCGGATGCACGACGAGCGTTTCGGCCCGGGCGAGTTCCTCCGGATCGCCGTCTTCCTGTCGGTGTTCGACGTCCACGTCAACCGTGCCCCGGTGGCCGGCCGGGTGGCCGACTACTTCGTCGAGGAGGGCGGCTACGCCAACGCCGCGACCGCGGCGGCCGAGCACAACGTGGCCGCCTACACGGTTCTCGACACCGATCAGGGCACGGTCGTGGTGGCCCAGCGGACCGGCCTGATCGCCCGCCGCATCGTGCAGCGGGCCCCGGTCGGCACCCTGCTGGCGAAGGGTGAGCGCTACGGCCTCATCCGCTTCGGCTCGCGCACCGACGTCTACCTTCCCGCCGACCGTGCGGAGGCCCTGGTCTCCGTCGGTGAGCGCGTGGTGGGCGGCTCCACCGTGATCGCCCGATTCATCTGAGCGATCAGTGCCGACCGCGGGCTGATCAGAGTCGTTGATCGGCCCGCGTCGGCGGCGCCTGGTTTGCCGGGCAGTGCTGAGACAGCGTGTACGGCGAAGGCCGCCTCCCGAGCCGGGAGGCGGCCTTCGCGCGTGAAGCGGTGTGGATCAGACGCGCTTGGCGCGCATCCAGAGGATCGGGCCGCTGACCAGGTAGGTGGCGACGATCAGAACGAACGTCATGCGCGGCTGGATCAGGGCGCCGACGATCGGCAGGAGCCACAGCCACGGCGGGAGCCTGAGCAGGCGGGCGAGCTTCGCATACGGGAAGCTGGAGACCATCGCGAAGGCCAGCAGTGTGACCCCGGCGAGCTGGACCATGCCGGGCAGCGGCAGGCGGATCAGCACGGTGAGGGCCAGGACGGCGGCGGCCATCGTGGTGGGCACGCCGCAGAAGAAGCGGCCGTCCTTCGGCGAGACGTTGAAGCGGGCCAGGCGGATCGCGGCACACCCGGCCACCAGGGCGGTCGCGACCGCGGCGGCGGCCTGCGGAACCTCGTCGGCGAGCGACGCGTAGACGACGACCGGGGCGGCCAGGCCGAACGAGCACATGTCGGCGAGCGAGTCCATCTGGGCGCCGAACGGGCTGGCGACGCCGAGCTTGCGGGCGAGAGCGCCGTCCAGGCCGTCGAACACCACGCAGGCCACCAGGCAGGCCGCGGCGATCCGAACCTGACCGTCCATGGCCAGGAAGATCGCCAGCAGGCCGAGGCCGAGGCTGGCCAGTGTGCAGGCGTTGACGAGGGCGAAGCTCGCGCGGCGGGACATGGTGCGCTCACCCGGCAGCAGCGGAATGGAAGCCGGCGCCGGGTCGGCCCCGGCGATGGACACCTCCACAGGAACCCCCGGCGCGGGAATCGTCAGAGTCCGCACCGGGTCGGAACCGATGTGCAAGACCTCGGCCCGGGTCGCGGTGGCGGCCCGCCCGGTCTCAGCGGAACGGCGGCCCACCCGAACCAACAGGGCTTGCCGCGCGAGAGTCCCGCCGCGGCGCAGCCGGCCAGCCCAACGACGCCCGGCGGGACGGGGACTATCCGTCGTTCGACGCCGGCGCCAAGGGGTACTCGGCACGTGCTTCCTCCATGGAGTTCGGTTGTCCCGCCGGGTTGTCGCGAGCCCGGCGAAATTGCGGGTTACACCATCGCACAGCCGGACGGCCTTGGCGAGAGGGCGAACAGTCCTGGAGTGCAACGACGAGAGCCATCCGTTTCATCCCTCGCGTGGTGCGACGGACACCTCATCGACCTTCCGTGTGACGATTTTAGCCCGTACGGCCCAGCACATCCCGGGTCAGTTCGGTGAGCAGCAGTCCGTCGAGTTGTTCGGGCGTGAACCAGGCGGCCTCGGCGGTGGATCCACCGGCCGCCTCGGTGACCCTCGCGACGGTGGGCCGATCGACGGTGACCCGGTAGACGACGCGGAGGACGTGCCAGTCGAGCGGCACTCCTTCGGGGCCGAGCGCCGCCGGATCGTACCGGTGCGAAACGCCCACCAGACCGGTGATGCGGCCGTGCTGGGACGTCTCCTCGTACAGCTCCCGGGCGACGGCGGTCTCCGGGGTCTCGCCGAAGTCGGTGCCTCCGCCGGCCAGGTGCCAGAGCCCGGCTCCGGGGTATCCGTCGGCGATCAGGGTCAGCAGGACTCGGCCGTCCGGGTCGGTGGCCAGGGCGTACGCTCCGAATCGCTGAATCCGCCCGGTGCGCTCCGGCTCACCGGCGGGCACCTCGGGGGCGGCGTGTTCGAAGCTGACGCCGAGCACGCCGGCCGTGAAGGGCAGCAGCGGGCGAGCCGCCACCTCGGCCGGGGTGAGCCATGCGGCGACGTCGGTGGTGCCGGCCGTCTCGGGGCGCAGCTCGCCGCCGGTCACCTCGACGTCGTAGATGATCCGGTCGGTGTGCTCGACGGAGTCGTCGGGGAGCCGGGCCAGGTCGGCGAGCACGGTGCGCAGCCCGGTGATCCGCACCCGCAGGCCGGTCTCCTCGGTGAACTCCCGGACCACGGTGTCGTCCGGGTGCTCGCCGTGGTCGATGCCGCCGCCGGGCAGGGACCAGACGCCGGGGAAGGCCGACTCGTCCGATCCGCGGGTGAGCAGCACTCGCCCGTCCGCGGTGCGGCACACGCCGTACGCCGCGGCTCTTCTCCTGATCTTCACTGTGCCCGGGTCCTGTCTCGTGGATCGTGTGGGAGCGAGGCTCTCGCGTGATCCACGAGACCGGACCTAGATTAGCCTCGCCGCACGCAACGCATCGGCGGTCACCTCGGTGAGCTGGTCGTGGGCCAGCTCGGCGACCTGCTTGAGCGGCATCCAGCGGGCCTCGCAGGTGGAGCCGCCGACGTCGTGGATGGTCACCTCGGTGGGGTGGTCGACGACGACCTGGTAGAAGGCGCGGACGCCGTGCCAGTCGATGGGGTAGCCCTCGGGGCCGAGCGAGGCGGCGTCGCGGTGGCTGGCCACGCCGAGCAGCGAGACGAGGCGGCCCCGTTGTCCGGTCTCTTCGACGAGTTCGCGGATCAGGGCGGTGCCGGGCTGTTCGCCGTAGTCGGTGCCGCCGCCGGGCAGGTGCCAGCAGCCGGCGCCCGGGTAGCCGTCGGAGATCCGGGTGAGCAGAAGGTTCTCGTACGGGTCGGTGGCGATGGCGTAGGCGGCGAACCGCTGTGCCCGGTGCAGCCCGTCCGGCCCCTCGTACGCGTAGAAGGAGGGGAAGACCGGCGCTTCTTCGGGCCGCAGGTCGCCGGAGGCGGTGGACAGCCCGAGCGCGGCCGCGGTGAACGGCCGCAGCCTCAGTTTCTCCGCCTCTTCGAGGGTGTGCCAGCGGGCCAGGTCGGTGGGGTGGCCGACCCGGTCGATGAGGTTGCCGCCACGGACCGACACGGTGTAGACGAGCCGGTCGGTGTGGATGGTGACGCCGCGGTGCGGCATCGAGCGCATGTCGGCGAGCACGTCCTGGAGCCCGGTGACGGTGACGGACAGGCCGGTCTCCGCCGCGGTCTCGCGGACGACGGTGTGATTGGGATCTTCGCCGTGATCGACGGCGCCGCCGGGCAGCGACCAGACGCCGGGCGTGCCGGATCTGGACGAGGCCCGGACCAGGAGCACGCGGCCGTCGCCGTCGCGAGCGACGGCGTAGGCGGCGATCCTGCGGAGCGGTTCAAGTGCGGGGGTCACGGGCGGCATTCTGCCCGGAATATGTTACCTCTCAAGAACTTTTGTCAACTTCCTGACAGTGGGATAGCGGTGCGTAATGGCAGCTCAGGGCGGCTCACGCCGCCCTGGGCGATTGATCCACTACTGTCCGTCACTCCCACTCGATGGTGCCCGGAGGCTTGCTCGTGACGTCCAGAACCACCCGGTTGATCTCGGCGACCTCGTTGGTGATCCGGTTCGAGATCTTGGCGATCAGGTCGTACGGCAGGCGGGACCAGTCGGCGGTCATGGCGTCCTCCGAGGACACCGGCCGCAGCACCACCGGATGCCCGTAGGTCCGCCCGTCACCCTGCACGCCCACGCTGCGCACGTCGGCGAGCAGCACCACCGGGAACTGCCAGACCTCACGGTCCAGCCCGGAGGCGGCCAGCTCCTCGCGGGCGATCAGATCGGCCGCCCGCAGGATGTCGAGACGCTCCCGGTCGACCGCGCCGATGATCCGGATCGCCAGGCCGGGGCCGGGGAACGGGTGCCGCTGCACCATCTCCTCCGGCAGGCCGAGCTCCGCACCGAGCGCCCGCACCTCGTCCTTGAACAGGGTGCGCAGCGGCTCGATCAGCGCGAACTGGAGGTCGTCGGGAAGGCCGCCGACGTTGTGGTGCGACTTGATGTTCGCCGTACCGGAGCCGCCGCCGGACTCCACCACGTCCGGGTAGAGGGTGCCCTGCACCAGGAACTCGACGTGCCGCTCGGCGTCCAGCTCGCGGGCCGCCTGCTCGAACGTGCGGATGAACTCCCGGCCGATGATCTTGCGCTTCCGCTCCGGGTCGGTGACTCCGGCGAGGTGACCGAGGAACTGCTCCGAAGCATCGACGACCTTGAGCCGGATGCCGGTAGCGGCGACGTAGTCCTTCTCCACCTGCTCGGCCTCGCCGGCCCGCAGCAGACCATGATCGACGAAGATGCAGGTCAGCTGGTCACCGATCGCCTTGTGCACGAGCGCCGCGGCCACCGCCGAGTCGACACCCCCGGAGAGCCCGCAGATGACCTGCTTGTCGCCCACCACGGAACGGATCAGGTCGACCTGGTCGTCGATGATGTTGCCCGGGGTCCAGGTGGGCTCGATGCCGGCGATGTCGTACAGGAAGCGCTTGAGCATCTCCTGGCCCTGCTCGGTGTGCGCCACCTCGGGGTGGAACTGCACACCGGCCCGCCTGGAGGTGAGGTTTTCGAAGGCCGCGACCGGGGCGCCCGGGGTGGAGGCGGTGACCTCGAAGTCGACCGGGGCGACCGTGACGCTGTCGCCGTGGCTCATCCAGACCGGCAGGCCGGCCGGCAGGTCGCGGAGCAGGGTGCCGCCCCGGCTCTCCAGCGCGGTCCGCCCGTACTCCCGGGAGCCGGTGTGCGCGACCGTGCCGCCGAGCGCCTGAGCCATCGCCTGGAAGCCGTAGCAGATGCCGAAGACCGGCACGTCATGAGCGAAAAGGCCCGGGTCGAGCGTGGGCGCGCCCGGCTCGTAGACGCTGGAGGGGCCACCGGAGAGGATGATCGCGGCGGGATTCTTCGCCAGCATCTCGGCCACCGGCATCGAGTGCGGGACGATCTCGGAGTAGACACGGGCCTCGCGGACCCGGCGGGCGATCAACTGAGCGTACTGGGCGCCGAAGTCGACGACGAGAACGGGACGCGGGGTACTCACCCGGCGAGTTTACTCATCGGGCGAGCACCCCGAGCCCGTCAGGCCCGGTAGTAGGTGCGGATCGTGGTGTACCGCACGTTGCCGGCCTTGTCGTACGCCCGGACCCTGACCTTCATCGTCTTCTTCTGGCTCGCCACCTTGAAGGTGAGCTTGTAGCCGGCCGTCGTGTCGGTCGCCACCACCTTGCCGTTGACCAGCAGCTGAACCTTGCTGATCCCGGACTTGTCAGCGGCCTTCGCGTACACCTTGACGGTGCCTTTGACCTTGGCTTTGCTTGCCGGGGCCTTGGTGATCGACAGGGTCGGGAGCACGTTGTCCGCGATCACCGTCCGGGCCGGCAGCCAGGTGACGTTGCCGGCCTTGTCGTGCACCCGCAGCTGGACCGTGATCGCGCCGTTGCGGCCGGCCGTCTTCAGCACCGGGGCGAACGGGGCGGTGTAGTCCCAGCTGTGCCACTCGCCGTCGGCGTAGAGGGTGACCGCCCGGATGCCGGACCAGTTGTCCTTCAGGCCGAGCGGGGTGATCGCCGCGTTGCCGTGGACCTTGGCGTTCTGCGCCGGGCCGGTGCCGGTGCCGGTCGGCGGGGTGATGTCGGTGCCCCTGGTCAGCGCGGCGGCCGCGTCGACCATGCCGTACTTGTTCCAGGCGCCGTTCTTCCGGGCCGAGCTGGTGATCGCTTGCAGCAGGCTCCAGCCGCTGTAGTTCGGGTTCTTCGACTTGACCAGCGCGGCCACCCCGGCGACCAGCGGCGACGAGAACGACGTGCCCCGGATCTCGTAGTAGTCCTTGACGACCACGCCGGCGCTGTCGCGGACGGTGACCCAGCAGGACTCGCGGCTGTCCCAGCAGTAGCCGCCGTTCGGCCTCATGCCGGCGGTGATGGCGGGCGCCGAGACGTCCACCCAGCTGCCCTGGTTGGAGAACGAGGCCCGCTCACCGGGATTGCCGGCGTTGCGGGTGTTGGTCCCGCCGACCGCGAGCACGTCCGGGTACGCCGCGGGGTAGCTCTTGATGTCCTTGCCGTCGTTGCCGGCCGCCGCGACCACCAGCACGCCCTGCCCGCTGGCCCAGGCGACGGCGTCCTTGAGGACGGCCGACGACCGGTAGCCGCCGAGCGACATGTTGATGATCTTCGCGCCCTGCTTGACCGCGTAGATGATGCCCTGGGCGATCTGCGTGTGACTGCCCGAGCCTTTGCTGTTGAGCACCTTGACCGGCAGGATCCGGCACTGGGCGCAGACGCCCGCCATGCCGGCCGAGTTGTTCGGCGTGGCGGCGATCAACGAGGCGACGACGGTGCCGTGCCCCTCGTCGTCGGACGCGTTGCCGTCCTGGTTGGAGAAGTCGTAGCCGGGCAGCACCTTGCCGGCCAGGTCGCCGACAGCGGTCACGCCGGTGTCCAGGACCGCTACCTTCACGTCGGCGCCGGTGGTGGTGTCCCACGCGGTGGGCACCCGCAGCTGCTTCAGCTCCGGCTGGCGGCCGGCCGTGTAGTACGGGTCGTTCGGCGTCACGTCGAGCTTCTTGACCAACGGGTCGACCTGCACGTACGAGACGTGGGGGTCGACCTTGAGCGCGGCCGTGACCGCGGCGGCCCGGGCGCCCGGCACCTCGATCGACTTGGCCCGGATCTCGCCGAGCAGGCGGCGGGCCACCGAGCCCCTCGCGTCGGCGCCGGCCAGGCCGAGCCGGCTCAGGCTGGGCAGGTCGACGTCGGAGTCGACGCCCGCCCGCAGACCCACGATCAGGCGCACCGGCAGTTCGCTGCCGGAGCCGGCGACCGGACCGTCGACCGAGGCGTAGGCGACCGAAACGATGCCGGCGCCCGCGACGAGGGCCGCGGCAGCGATACCGACGACGATGCGCCGGTGAGTGGATTTCATTCTCGGACGGCCTCCCCACGAGGCGATCCGTCGATCGACGAATCGGCCGCGCAAGCCTACCGGCGATCTTGAATTCCGCAATACCCCGCGGCATTGAGCACCGCCGAGATGTCATTTACTGTTCCGCTATGCGAAACAGCAAGATCACCTGGTCGATCATCGCCGGCACCGGCCTCGCGCTGATCGCCGGAGTGGGCGTCGCCATCGCGGTCAACCGGGGCCCCGCCGAACCGGCCGCGGCGCCGGCCGGAGCCCCCTCGGCAGGCGCCCCGCCCACGGTCAGCGGGCCGTCGGCGTCCCCGTCGGCGTCACCGGGCGCCGACATCAAAGGGCCGCTCGACCTGGTGCTGATCGGCGTCGACACCCGGCTGAGCATTCCCGGCTACGAGCCGCACGCCGACACGATCATGCTGCTGCATGTGGAGGCCGACCTTGAGTCGGCGTATCTGTATTCGCTGCCACGTGACCTCCGGGTGGACATGCCGGCGTACAGAAAGGCAGGTTTCCGCGGCGGCCGATACAAGATCACAGAAGCGATGAGCCGCGGTTCCCGAATCCCGGGTTCGAAGAAGAAAAGCGTGGAGCAGGGTTACGAGTTGCTCACGAAGAGTCTCAGCGCGTACACCGGGATCAAGACCTTCCACGCCGGCGCCATCCTCAATTTCCGCGGCATGGACAAGCTGGTCGACAAACTCGGCGGCATCGACCTGGTGATCGACCAAAAGGTGAAGTCCCGGCACCGCAGACCGGACGGCACGATGCGGCCGCAGTCCGGCAGCGACTACAGCGGACCGCAGGCCGTCTACCTGCCCGGCACCCGGCACCTGGTCGGCTGGCAGGCACTCGACTACGCCCGGCAGCGCTACGGACTGCCCAACGGCGACTACGACCGGCAGCGGCACCACCGGCAACTCGTCGAGGCGATCCTCACCAAGGCGATGGCCCAGGGCCTGGCGGATCCGTCGCAGCTCGGCGGGCTGATCGGCGCGCTCGGGGACACGCTGGTCTACGTGGGCGGGCGTACGCCGTTCGAGTACGCCTACGCCCTCCGCAACCTCACCGCCCAGGACATCACCACCGTGTCGCTGCCCGGCGGCGGTGTCGGCAGTGGCGGCGGCTACCTCGGTGAACAGCTCAAGTCGGAAGGCCGCGGCTTCCTGAAGGCACTGTCCAAAGGCACCCACGTCGCCTACCTGAGGACCCATCCCAAACTGGTCGACAAGTAGTGGACGTAACCTCGAAGCCATGAAACGACGCGCCGGCGCGCTGACCCTCCTGTTGCTGCTGTCCGGGTGCACGGATGGCGAGCGCGAGCCGGCGCCCGCCCCGTCCCCGACACCGGCGCCCAGTTTCGGGCCGGGCGCGGCCGGAGCCGGCGACCCGTACTTCCCCACCTACGGCAACGGGGGCTACGACGTCGGCGGCTACGACCTGGCGCTGCGTTACGACCCGGCGGCCGGCAAGCTGTCCGGCACCGCCACCATCACGGCCACCGCCACGCAGGATCTGTCCCGGTTCAATCTGGACCTGGCACGCCTGACCGCCACCACCGTGATCGTGGACGGCGCACCGGCCACCGTCGCCACCGAAGGCAACGAGCTGGTGGTCACCCCGGCCGCCGGCATCCCGAAAGGGCGCGGCTTCACCGCCGTGGTCAGCTACAGCGGCCAACCCGGCCAGCTGGAGAACGAGATCCTCGGGGCGGGCGGCTGGCTGCGCGACGGCAAGAAGGGCGCCATCGCGCTGGGCCAGCCCGAGTCGGCCAGCACCTGGTTCCCGGTCAACGACCACCCGTCCGACAAGGCGACCTTCCGGCTGGCGATGACCGTGCCGGACGGCGTCGAGGTGCTCAGCAACGGGACGCCCGGCAACCGGGACACCGTGGACGGCTGGACCACCTGGCGCTGGACCGAGGAGTCGCCGATGGCCAGCTACCTCGCCACCGTCGTGATCGGGCAGTACCGGATCACCACGGCCACACACGCCGGCCGGCCCATGGTGACGGCCATCCCCGAGTCGCTGCCCGCCAACGGCCCGGCCGCCCGGTCACTGGCCCGCACCGGTGAGATCACCGACTTCCTGGAGACCCGGTTCGGGCCCTACCCGTTCCGGGCCAACGGCGGCGTGGTGGTCGACGAGGAACAGATCCGCTACGCCCTGGAGACGCAGTCCCGCCCGGTCTACGGCAACACCTTCTTCGCCACCGGCGAGAACACCAGCGTGGTCGCGCACGAACTGGCACACCAGTGGTTCGGCGACAGCGTGGCGCTCACCCGCTGGCAGGACATCTGGCTCAACGAGGGCTTCGCGACCTACGCCGAGTGGCTGTGGTCCGAGCACAACGGCGACGAGACCGCGCAGACGATCTTCGACCGGAGTTACCGCGCCTTCGACTGGACCGAGGCTCCCGGCGACCCCACCCCGCGCCGCCTCTTCGGCGACGCCGTCTACCAGCGTGGCGGCATGACCGTCCACGCCCTGCGGAAGACCCTCGGCGACGAGGCCTTCTTCAAACTGGTCAAGTCGTGGACCACCGACCACCGCGACGGCAACGTCACCACCGCCCAGTTCATCGAGGCCGCCGAGTCCACCGCCGGCCGCGACCTCGACAGCTTCTTCGAGGCCTGGCTCAACGGCGAAACCCAACCCCCAAAGCCCTGATCTTGTACGGGCGAGGCCTGATCGGGCGGCTGGCGCCGCACGATCCCACCCGGGCGGCTGGCGCCGCACGGGTGTCCGGGTCCGGCGAAGGCCGCGGCCCGCTGCCGGGTCCCGCCCGTGCCGCGGCCGCCGGGCTGAGATCGGTGGTCCAGCTGGCGCCTGGGGCCTCACGGCCGCCGGGCTGAGATCGGTGGTCCAGCTGGCGCCTGGGGGCTGCCTCACGGCCGGCGAAACAGCCCTCAGCGCCGGCTGGTGAGATCCGGTGCGGCTACTCGGGGAGACGGTCAGGCGCGGTCCAGGACGAGGGCTACCTTCTGGAACTCCTTGACGTCGCGGTAGCCGCACTTGGCCATGGCACGGCGCAGGCCACCGAACAGGTTCAGCTGGCCGTCCGGACGGTCGGCCGGGCCGTACAGAACCTCTTCGAGGGTGCCGTCCGGCTCGCCCGCGATGCAGAAGCCGCCGCGCGGGAGGGCAGGGTGGCTGGCGGCCGAATGCCACCAGGCGCCGCCGGCGGGGGCGCCTTCGGCGAGCGACAGCGGTTCGCCGAGCATGACGGCGTCGGCGCCGCAGCCGATCGCCTTGGCGATGTCGCCGGAGGTGGCGATGCCGCCGTCGGCGATCAGGTGAACGTACCGGCCGCCGGTCTCGTCCAGGTAGTCACGGCGGGCGGCCGCGGCGTCGGCGATCGCGGTGGCCATCGGCACCCGGATGCCGAGCACGGTGTCCGTCGTGGACCACTCGTCGGCGCCGATACCGACGATGACGCCGGCCGCGCCGGTCCGCATCAGGTGCAGCGCCGTCTTGTAGTCGGTGCAGCCGCCGACGATGACCGGCAGGTCCAGGTCGGCGATGAACTCCTTGAGGTTCAGCGGCTCGTCGGTGGTCGACACGTGCTCGGCCGACACCAGGGTGCCCTGGATGACGAGCAGGTCCACACCGGCGTCCAGGATGACCGGGGCCAGCGCCAGGGTGTGCTGCGGTGACACCCGGACGGCCACGGTGACGCCACCCTCGCGGATCTGGCGGACCCGCTCGGCGATCAACTCCGGCTTGATCGGCTCGGAGTAGACCTCCTGGAGCCGCTTGGTGGCGTCGGCGTCCTCGTCCAGCGACGCCAGCTCCTCGAGGATCTTGCTGGGGTCCTGGTAGCGGGTCCACAGGCCTTCGGCGTTGAGCACGCCCAGGCCGCCGAGCCGGCCCAGCGCGATCACCGACTCGGGGCTCTGGGTCGCGTCCGACGGGTGCGCGACGCAGGGAATCTTGAACGGGTACGCGTCGAGCTTCCACTCGGTCGACACGTCGTCGACGTCCCGGGTACGACGGCTCGGAACGATGGCGATGTCGTCCAGGTGGTAGCCGCGCTGGGCGGTCTTCCCGAGGCCGATCTCCACGACGTCACGCATGATCAAACAGCCCTTCGGTCCTTCTTACGGGCGGTGGGTGGGAACTTGGGGCGCGGTCAGCGCGAGTGGTAATTCGGAGCCTCGACCGTCATCTGGATGTCGTGCGGGTGGCTCTCCTTGAGCCCGGCCGCCGTGATCCGGATGAGCTGTCCCCGCTCCTGGAGGTCGGTGATGGTCTCCGCCCCCGCGTAGCCCATCGCCAGCCGGACGCCGCCGACGAGCTGGCTGACCACCCGGGAGAGCGGGCCACGATAGGGCACCTGGCCTTCGACGCCCTCCGGCACCAGCTTCTCCTCGGGCACGTCGTGCTGGAAGTAGCGGTCCTTCGAGTAGGACTTCGCCTGGCCACGTGACTGCATGGCGCCGAGCGACCCCATGCCGCGGTAGGCCTTGTACTGCTTGCCGTTCACAAAGATCAGCTCGCCGGGGCTCTCCTCGGAGCCGGCCAGCAGTCCACCGAGCATCACCGTGTTGGCGCCGGCCACCAGAGCCTTGGCGATGTCGCCGCTGTACTGGATACCGCCGTCACCGATCACCGGAACGCCCGCCGGCTTGCACGCCCGGGACGCCTCCATGATCGCGGTGATCTGCGGGACGCCCACGCCCGCGACGATCCGGGTGGTGCAGATGGCGCCCGGTCCCACACCGACCTTGACCGCGTCGGCGCCGGCCTCGACCATCGCCCTGGCCCCCGCGTAGGTCGCCACGTTACCGCCGACGATGTCGGTGCTGGTGTCCTTCTTCAACCGGGCGATCATGTCGAGCACCTGGCGCTGGTGACCGTGCGAGGTGTCCACGATCACGACGTCGACACCGGCGTCGATCAGGCCACGGGCCCGCTTGTAGGCGTCGTCGCCGACGCCGACGGCCGCGGCGACGCGCAGGCGGCCGTGCTCGTCCTTGGTCGCACTGGGGAACTGCTCGGACTTGGTGAAGTCCTTCACAGTGATCAGCCCGCGCAGGCGGCCGGTCTCGTCGACCAGCGGCAGCTTCTCCACCTTGTGACGGCGGAGCAACTCGAGCGCCTCGGTCTTGCTGACCCCGACCGCCGCGGTGAACAGCGGGGACTTCGTCATCACGTCGCGAACCCTGGTGGTCGGGTCGCTGACGAAACGCATGTCACGGTTGGTCACTATCCCGACGAGCCGGCCCTGGGCGTCGGTCACCGGGGCACCGGAGATGCGGTATTTCGCGCAGAGCGCGTCGACCTGGCCGAGGGTGTCCTCAGGGCTGCAGGTGATCGGATTCGTGATCATGCCGGACTCGGAACGCTTCACCAGATCGACCTGGGCCGCCTGGTCCTCTGCGGAGAGATTGCGGTGCAGCACACCGATGCCGCCCTCACGGGCCATGGCGATCGCCATGCGCGCTTCGGTGACCGTGTCCATCGCCGCGGACAGCAGCGGGATGGTGAGCTCGACGTTTCTGGTCAGGCGCGTGACGGTGTTGACCCGGCTGGGCACCACGTCCGACTCGCCGGGCTGCAGCAGCACATCGTCGAAGGTCAGACCGAGAGGAACGGTTCGAGCGCTGTCAGTTTCCACAAATCATCCCTAGAGAAGAGGCGGAGTTCATCATCCTACCCATCCCGGGCGGGGCACCCGGGCGGCGGACAGAACGTGCGGGCCAGCACACACGCGCGGTAGGTGAGTACGGTATGAGGGTGCAAGATGAGCCGATCGACCCGTTCAACGGCGACCCGACCGACCCGGCCGCTGGTCTCGACGACCTCAACGAGGACGCCGAGTCCGACCCGCTGACCGAGGAAGAGCGGCAGGACGTCCTGGAGGATCTCTCCGACCTGGAGATCTATCAGGCGCTGCTCAGCCCGACGGGCATCCGCGGGCTGGTGATCGAGTGCGAGGACTGCCACGAGCCGCACTACTTCGACTGGGATCTGCTGCGCGGCAACCTGCGCCATCTGCTGAGCAGCGGCCGCCCACGGGTGCACGAGCCCGCCTACGATCCGGATCCCGACCACTACGTCACGTGGGAGTACGCCCGCGGTTACGCCGACGGCGTCCACGACACCCTGACGGAGGGCACGGACGACGACGGCTCGTAGCGGGCGGCGGCCCTTCCCCGTACCACCCCGTTCGCGCGAGGGCGTGGGCACGGGACGGCCCGCGAAACGCCGCCGGTGACGAGGCGAGTGATCTGCCGACGCCAGCGGGGTTTGCTGGCGGCGGGAAATCATCTGCCTCGTCACCGGTTACCAGGAGTCCTGCCGTGGAGCGAAAGCGGAGCCGGCCGGCTAGGCGACCAGCCCCGCACGGAAGCCGGCGGCGACCGCGTGCGCGCGGTCGCGGGCGCCGAGCTTGCGGAAAAGCCGCCGGGCGTGTGTCTTGACGGTGTCCTCCGAGACGAAGAGTTCCCGGCCGATCTCGGCGTTGCTCTTGCCGTCCGCCATCCCCCGTAGCACCTGCAGTTCACGCTCGGTGAGCGTGAGCCGCCGTCCGGCGGGCTGCGCGTCGGCCATGCCGACACCCGCTTCGTTCCCGGGCCACGCCACCATCGGCCGGCCGGTCGCCGGGTCGATCGGTGCGTCGCCACGCTGCGACGGCACCATCGGCGCGTTCGGGCCGAGCATGGCCGGCACCGCGGCCGCGTTCTGCACGCTCATGCCGGGTCCCTGGTGATATTGCCCCCGGGTCCCCGGGGAGTTGTTGTTGCGGACGCCGCCGGCCACCGTAGCCGGCTGCGCGTTCGCGCCGTTGATCGGCATGCCCTGCGGGCGCACCGGTAGGAGCAGCAGGAGCAGCGCCTTCGCCACGACGCTGACCAGGTCGTGCTCGACGCCGCGGATGACGCCGCGGGCACCGGCCGCGACGGCCGCCGCCGCCACCCGGGGGTCTTCAGCGCCGAAGAGCACGACCTGTGCCTGCGGAGCGCGGGCTAGTACACGCCGGGTGAAGCCGACGCTGTCGGGCCGAGTCACGGCGGTGTCGGCCAGGACCACTTCGGCGGGCCGTTCCGCCAGTCGGATCATGGCCTCGGTCTCGCTGACCGCGGTCCTGACGACGCCGGTCATGCCGAGCCGGGCCGCGGTGGACGCGACGGTCTGGGCCGCCAGCGGGGTTCGGACGCACACGAGGACGGTACGCACAGTGATCCTCCTTCTCTCTCAGAGGAGATCACGCGAGGGCCGCAGCATTACGCGCTTTAGATGGAAAAAACGGGAAAGAAAGGTATGACTTGCCACCCCTTTGCCATACCGCTCGCGAAGACATCGACATGTTGCGTGTGAGCCGGCGTTGACCGGGGTACACCCGCGAAAGGCCTGATCCAGGCCCCTCACGACGAACGCTCCGCGGTGCCGCGCGGGAGGAGGGTGTTGATGTCGAACGTTCGCAGACTGCCCGGGCCCATCGCCGATCTCTGGGATTGGCAGAGACTCGGGCTCTGCCGGGGCCGGGACAGCGCGCAGTTCTTCCACCCCGACGGCGAGCGCGGGTCGTCCCGCAGTCGTCGCGAGGCCAAGGCCAAGACGATGTGCGGCGCGTGCCCGGTCCGGGCCGAGTGCGCCGCGCACGCCCTCGCCGTTCGCGAGCCGTACGGTGTCTGGGGAGGTTTCAGCGAATCGGAGCGGCTGCGGCTGCTCGCGGTCGGCTGGGAGGATCTGGCGGACCGTCACGGACGGGTCGACCTGCTCCGGTTGGAGGCGCGCCTCGGCCGGCCCCACAAGACGGCGGTGCCGGCACAACGGCAGGCACCGGCGGCCTGACGCCGCCCGGCGCGCGGCATCACCACACGACTTCCGGCACGGTCCTCCGCGGAGGTCCGTGTCGAGTGGTTCAGCGGTTCTTCAACCGCATTGGTGGACATGCAAGCCACCGTATGAGCGACTTGCGCCGCCGAGTCGGACCGAAAGTGCGGCTTTCAACTACCCGATCTCGACTGTCACCTGGTGCCAGCCGGTGGCGCCGTCCGGCGCGGGCGGCGCCTCCTCCGGGGTCTGTGTCACCCCATCGAGATCGGTCGCGCGTACTCGTAAGGTGTGCCGTCCGGCGGAGGCGTCCCAGGTGAGGCTCCACTGGCGCCAGGTGTCCGCGGAGGCCGCCCCGGCCAGGGTCGCGGGCCGCCACTCACCGTCGTCGACCTGCACCTCGACCTTGGCGATGCCGCGATGTGTCGCCCATGCGACGCCGGCGACCGTGACCGGGCCAGCCGATCGTGACGCGCCGTCACGCGGGCTGTCGATTCGAGACTGCGTCTTCACCGGCGCCTGGGCCGACCAACCCCGGGGCACCCAGTAGGCATCGAAGTCAGTGAACCTGGTCAGCTCGATCTCGGTGATCCACTTGCAGGCGGAGACGTAGCCGTACAGTCCGGGAACGATCATCCGGACCGGGAAACCGTGCTCGACCGGCAGCGCCTCGCCGTTCATGCCGACCGCCAGCAGCGCGTCCCGCCCGTCCCGCAGCACCGCGGTCGGCGTGCCGCACGTCCAGCCGTCCACCGACCGCTGCACCACCTGATCAGCCTCGGGCAACGGGTCCGCCTCGTCGAGCAGCGCCTTGATCGGTGTGCCGAGCCAGAGCGCGTTGCCGATCAGGTCGCCGCCCACATCGTTCGACACGCAGGCGATGGTCAGGTAACGCTCCACCAGGGGCCGGCGCAGCAGATCGGCGAAGGTGACGGTGATCGGGTTGCGCACCATCCCGTGGATCCGCAGCTCCCACGTGGCCGGGTCGACCTGCGGGGTGACCAGGGCGGTGTCGATCCGGTAGAAGTCCCGGTTCGGCGTCAGGTAGGGCACCGCGCCGGGCGCCTGCACCCCGGCGGGCAGCATCGCAGCGGGCTCCACCGGTTCCGGGAGCGCGATCGACCGCCGGGCCGCGCTCACCGCACGCCGCGAGGTGAGCAGTCGCCCGCTCACACCTCCGGCAACGGCGATCAAACCCACGATCCCCAGATCACGGACGAAACGGCGACGGCTTCCTTCCTTCTCGTACGGAGTTCGGGTGTCCCCGACCGCAACGCCGGGTCCCGCTCCGCGCGCGCCGGCGCCGTCGTGGTCCGGGCCGTCACCCGCCGCCGGGCTGGGCTGCCCACTCACCGGCCCGGCCGTCCCCACCACCGCCGGCTCGACCCCCCGGGCCGTCGTCTGTCCGTGCACCGCGGGCCCGGCACCCCCGGCCGTCGTCTGCCGGGCCGGTGCGGGCTCGGCGGCCCGGGCCAGGCGCAGCAGGTGGTGCAGCACGAGAACGGCCACCGCCGCGCCGGTCAGCGCCGGCAGCACCGCGGACGGCCCGGCCCCGGCCCGGGTCAGCGCCGCCCCCGCGCCCACCGCCCCGAACAGCGCGATCCCGCCGACCGCGAGCGCCCAGCGTCGCCGTCCCAGCACGCCGACACCGTAGGCGTATCCGGCGAGCAGCAGTGCCGTGCCGATGAGAAGGGCCGTCTTGTCGTGCGTGCCGAAGACCGCGATGCCGAAGTCCTTGACCGGCGCCGGAACGTGGTCGACCACCACGCCGCCGACCGCGACCAGGGGCGCGGACCGTGTCCCGGTCGCGGCCGCGACCAGTTCGGCGACGCCGAGCGCCGCCGCGGCCGCCACGATCCCGGCCAGTCCCGCGCGTACCGATGACCTCACGTCACCATCGTGCCTCGCGCGGGACCGGTCAGCGCCCCAGGAGGCGGCGGATCGCCCGGTATCCCCCGTATGTCGAGGCGGCGATGACGCCGAGGAAGAAGACGGCGAGCGCGCGGTCGAGAGCGTCCTCCTCGCCGTCGTCGGCCATGGTCAGGAAGGCGAGGAGGAACAGGCCGGAGAGGAGGGCGGCCGACAGGGTCAGGAACAGGCCGGTGATCCCGGAGATCCGGCGGGCGAGGCGTTCGCCGCGCTGTGCCGTGGCCTCCACCGGCACGGGCGGGCGCGGGATCCGGTCCGGGTTGCGGGCCGGCATGGGCACGCGCAGGTCCGGGTGGGTGCGGGCGTCCAGGTCGGCGATCAGCGCGGGCCCGTCCGGGAAGAGGGTCGGCTCGATGTGCACGTAGACGGCGTCGTGCCCGACGAACCGCCGGCCTCCGTCCGGCCACTGGAGCACGGCCGAGCATTCGGCGAACAGCACCGTGCTGACCGAGTCCCCACCTGCCATGCTGACCCCGGTGTCCCCGGCGACGAGCCGGATCCGGGGTTCGCCCAGCGCCGGGCGGGTGAGGCCGTCGACGGTCCGCTCGGATCCGGCCGGCGCGGCGGCGTACCCGGCCCAGTCGGCCTCGGCGCGGCCGGGCGTCATGAGCAGGCCGTCGGCGCAGGCCGCGGCGGCGACCGCGGCGACGCTGTCGCGGGTGACGGCGCCGAGTTCGGCGAGGACCTGGTCGAGGTTCTGCACCGGGCGGCCGTCGAGCAGGTTGAACACCTGGCCGGGCAGCCGCGCGCCGGCCTGGTCGGCGTGTGTCAGCTCCTGCCGGCGCTGGGCGACGACGGTGGCCACCTCGGCCGCGTCGATCCGCCCGAGCCGGGCGGCGGCGAGCACGTCGATGAAGCCGCCGAGCACCGCGTCCCGCTTCTCCGGCAGCGCGTCGGCGACCGCGGTGAGCACGGCCCGCCCGCCGGTGCGGGGCGTGTACTCGGTGTGCACCTGGTAGGAGAGGCCGCTCTCCTGGCGCAGCGACCGGAACAGCGACCGTTTCAGCACGTCGGCGAAGACGGCGGCGCCGGCGCCCCGGTCCACCACGGCGTCCCAGGCCACGACGTCGGAGTCGCCGGGGAAGTACGCCGGGCGTACCGGAAGGGCGCTGGAGGGAGCGGGTGGCGGCCGGCGCATGCCCTCGGGAAGCTTGAGTTCGAGGCCGGCGGGCACGCCGGGCCCGGCGATCCAGAGTGCCGCGTTCTGCCGGTTGAAGTAGTGGGCCGTCCAGGTGCGCAGGTGGTCGGGGGTGAGGCCGGTCAGGCCCCATTCCGGGTAGCCGGGCATGCCGTGGTCGCGGGCCCCGTACCGCCACGGTGCCAGGGCGTCGGCGGCGTTCTCGCCGCGGCCGTTCTCCTCGGTCCGCAGGATCTCCTTCTCGATGGCGAGGCGGTGCATCGGCAGGTCGTGCAGTCCGGCGCAGACCCCGTTGAGGAAGGCCACGATGTCGGTTTCGGCGCCCCGCATGTGGAAGAGGGTGTGCTCGATGCCGGTGGCCCCGTTGTAGTGGTAGTCGGCCACCCCGAAGGAGAACAGCGCGAGGTGCTCGATGAGGTGGGTGATGCCGCGCCGGGTCAGCGGCTCGTCGGCGTGCCCGACCCGGAAGACCAGGCCGGCGTGCATCGGGCCGGTGGTCGGGGCGAGCAGCGCCGGCACCCCGTCGACCTCGGTGCGGGTGATCACGAGGCTTCCTCGTCCGCCCGGAGACGCCGGATCGGCCGTCGCGTGGCCGGGTGGTTCTCGGCACGGCGGCGCGGCCGGGTCCCGGGCCGGTGGAACCGATCTTGGCGGGTGCGGTGGATGCGGCTCATCGACGGCGTGCCGCCCGGCGTGCCAGCAGCTCACGGATCGCGCCCACGCAGAGCCACCCGAAGAACGCGGTGAGGCCGAGGCCGGCGAGCAGCGCCTGCCAGTCGAGCCGGCCGTCGTTGCCGAGAGCTGTCAGAACCGACACGACGCCGGTCAGGCCCAGCAGGGTGAACGGGCCGAACAGGAGCAGGAAGAGCTGCGGGCGCCAACGTTCGCGCCAGGTGCCTTCGCGGTGCGGCGCGACCGGCTGCGGGATGGCGGCCCGGTCCCGGGGTGGCATGTCGATCCGCAGCCGGGCCGGGATCCGGGCGTCGATCTCCCGGACCACCCGGTCGGCGCCCCGGTAGAGGGTCGGCTCGACCCGGGCCGTCACCGCGTCCAGGCCGATCATCCGCCGTCCGCCGTCCGGCCAGGCGAGCAGCAGCGCGCACTCGTCCCAGCGGACCGACGCGACCTGGCCGTGACCGGTGACGCTGATCCCGTCGTCGCCGCTGATCAGGCGCAGGCTCCGGTCCTTGCGCCCGCGGTGCGCCCGGCCGGGCAGCGTGTTCTCGGACATCTCCGGGGCGGCGGTGTACCCGGCCCAGTCGGCGCCGCTCCCGGTCGGGGTCATCAACAGGCCGGCCTGGTACGCGGCGGCCGCCACCTCGGTCACGTCCTCGACGGTGACCGAGCGCACCTCGGCCAGCGCCTCCTCCAGGCTCTGCACCTCACGGCCGGAGAGCAGGTTGAACGCCTGGCCGGGCAGCCGGGCCCCGCGCAGTTCGGAGTCGCGCAGTCCCTCGCAGGTCAGTTTGACCACGGTGGCGACCTCGTCCGGGTCGATCTGCCCGGCTCGCATGGCGGCCAGCACGTCGATCAGGCCGCCGACGGCCGCGTCCTGTCTCTCCGGCAGGGCGTCGGCGACCGCGAGGATCCGGGCGGTGCCGTCGGCGCGCGGCACGTACTCGGTGTGGGGCTGGTAGGAGATGCCGTCGCGGCGGCGCAGGTCGTTCATCATCCGCCGTTCCAGCACGGTGGCGAAGACCGCGGCCCGGGCCTCCCGGCGGACGACGGTGTCCCAGGCGACCGCCCCGCCGGCACTCGTGAAGTAGGCCGGCGTGACCGGCAGTTCGGTGGGGACGGCCGGCGCGGGCCGCCGCTCGCCGGACGGCAGGTCCAGGGTCAGCCCGTCCGGAATCTCTTCACCGGCCACCCAGAGTGCGGCGTTCTCCCTGGTGAAGTAGCGGGCGATCCACTCCCGCAGGTCTTCTTCGGTGAGCTTGCCGAGGGCCCATTCGGGGTAGCTCGCCACGCCGAAGCCGCGGGCGCCGTGCCGCCACATCGGCAGCGGGTCGCGGTCCGGGGGCGTGCCCCGCAGGAGCTGCCGGACGGTGGCGAGCCGGGCGGCCGGCGGGTTCCGCAGCGCCGCGCACACGCCGGTGAGGAAGTCGGCGACCTCGCCGGGCGAGCCGTGCATGTGGAAGTAGGTGTGTTCGGCGCCGGTCGACCCGAGTTGCTGCCCGTCGACGCCCAGCCCGTCGGTGACCAGGTGCTCGACCAGGCGGGTGAGGCCGTGCCGGGCCAGTGGCTCGTCGGCGGTGCCGACCCGGAAGACCAGGCCGGCGTGCATCGGCCCGCTCGCCGGGGCCAGGACCGCGGGAACGCCGTCGACCTCCAACCGTTTGATCACGCGTTGCCTCCCGCCCGTGCCCGGAACTTCTCGATCGTGGTGGCCGGGTCACCGAGGTACTCCCAGGGCCACCGGGAGCCCAGTCCGTCCAGCGCGTCGAAGAGCGACGCCGCGGCCGGATGGTCACCGAGTACACCGAAGGCCATCGCGAAGGTGCTCATCACCTGGACCCAGCCGTGGGTGCGCCGGAAGTCCGGGTGCCACACCGAACGCTGGGCGGCCTCCCGCAGCTCCGCACGGATCCGGTCGGTGTCGGTGACCACGTCGGAGTGTTCGATGTAGGCGATCGCCAGCAGCACGGGGTTCGGCGCTCCGGCGGGCGCCGCGTCGGCCGCCTCCTTGGCGAACTCGTAGGCCTGGGCGACGTCGCCGTACCACTTGGCGCACAGGCTCTGGAGCATCTGCTGCTGGCCGGGCAGGTGGTGCGGATCGATCTCGGCGAGCCGGCCGTAGCGGCGGCGTATCTCGGACAGGCCGAGTTGCAGGCCGCGTGCGGTGAGCAGCCGGGTGGTCCAGATCGCCGGGTCGTGCGGGCTGCGGGCGGCGGCGTCGACGAGCACCCGCTCGGCCTCGACCAGCCCGGCGCGGAACGCGGCGAACTGCTCCCGGCTCACGTGCACGGCGCGGGCGTCGGTGCGGATGTCCCAGGCCGCCACGGCCAGATGCCGGCCCAGCAGTGCGCCGGCGGTGCCGTCGCCGGGATCGCCGCGGAGCACCCCGCGCAGGAAGTCCTCCAGCCCCTTCTCGTCCGAGACGGCATCGATCAGGCAGGTGCGTTCCACCGGGTCGGCGGCGTCGAGCAGCTCCCGGCAGGCCGGCCAGTCCCCGGCGTCCAGGGCGGTCCGCAGGCTGGTGATCTTCGGGTACGCGGTCGCCGGGTCCAGATCCAATTGGCGCGGGAGCATGGCGGGCAGCATAGATCTCCCACGATCACCGGCGGATTCCGGGTGATCCGCTACTCAGGACACGAGAGGGTCACCGAGCAGATGGTCGAAGGCCAGTTCGGCCGCTCCGATCAGAGCCGCGTCCGCGCCGAGTTCGGGCGTGCGCAGCCGGACGTGCTCCCGGCAGGCGGGCAGCCCCACCGCGTTGAGCCGGCTGCGGATCTGGGCGGCGGCGCCCAGATAGACGTCGCGCAGGGTGCCCCCGAAGATGACGACCTCCGGATTGAAGATGTTGACCAGGTTGCCGACGCCGAACCCGATCCAGTCGCCGACCTGCCGCAGCGCGTGCTGCGCCTGGCTGTCTCCGCGCATCGCGGCGTCCACCACGGCGAGGACCGCGTCCCGGCCGGCGCGGTCGGCGCGACCGGCGAGGCGGAGCAGCGCGTGCTCGCCGATCTCGGTCTCCCAGCAGCCGCGGGAGCCGCAGCTGCACGGCCGCCCGTACGGGTTGACGACCATGTGGCCGACCTCACCGCCGTACCCGCCGTGCCCGGTGACGCGCCGTCCGCCGGCCACGATCCCGGCGCCGACACCGACGTCGCCGTACAGGTAGATGACGTTGTCGGAGCCGACCGCGGCGCCACGGGCGTGTTCGGCGAGCGCGCACACGTCGGCGTGGTTGCCGATCGTCAGTCTGCCGAATTCGCCGAGCTCGGAGCGGAGGGTCGCGCCGACCGGCTCTTCGACCCATCCGATGGTCGGGGCGAGGCGGACCATCCCGTCCTCGCGGCGGACCATGCCGGCGACGGCGAGGCCGGTGCCCACGCAACGGCCGTCGTCGGGAACGCCGGAGCGCATGGTGGCCACGAACCGGGCGAGCGGGCGGACCGCGTCGGCGGCGCTCATCCCGGGTGGGCGCTCGGTCTCGTACTGCTCGAGGATCCGGCCGCCCAGCCCGATCCGGGCGGCACGCAGGCGGTCGACCTCGATGCTGAGCGCGTAGGCGTACACCCGGCCGGATTCGGGCCGGACGACCAGTGACGGTCGTCCGGCCCGGCCGGTTTCGCGTGGCGCCGCCTCGCTGACCAGTCCTGCGCCGATCAGCTCGGCGGTGAGCGCTCCGATGGTGCTGCGGTTGAGGCCGAGCCGGGTGGTGAGTTCGGCCCGGGACGTGGCGCCGTGCATGTGCACGTAGCGCAGCAACGTCCCGAGGTTGTGCCGGCGTACCTCTTCCTGGCTGGGCCCGGCCCGCATCAGCGTCCCGTCCCCCGCACGGGGTCCTGCATCATCAACTGCCCGTTGCCGCTGCTCTACGCCGGGTTAGGGTGTTGACGCTCGCCGCCGCCAGCAGCACGAGGCCGGTGAAGATGAACTTCACGCCGGAGTTGAGGCCCAACAGGGTCATTCCGTTCTCGATGACGATGATCACCGCACCGCCGGTGACCGCGTAGATGATCTTGCCCTTGCCGCCGAAGAGGCTGGTGCCGCCGATGACCGCGGCGCCGACCGAGTAGAGCAGGATGTTACTGCCACCGGTGTTCGGATCGACGGAACTCTGGCGGCTGACCACCAGGATTCCGCCGATCGAAGCCATGAACGAACAGATGGCGAAGACCGAGATGCGGATCCGGTCGACCGGGATGCCGGCCCGGCGGGCCGCCTCGGCGTTGCCGCCGACCGCGTAGACGTGCCGGCCGTAGGTGGTGCGGGCCAGAACGAAGGTCCAGATCACCAGGAAGACCACGATGATCGGTACGACGATCGGCGTGCCCTTGAGCGAGGTGATCGCCTTGTTGACGGCCCGTTCGAGGGTGAGCACGTAGGTGGCCGAGAAGGCCAGCAGCGCGACCCCGGCGATCCGGAACGCCACGATGCCGAGCGGATCGGCGATCAGGTTGCGGGAGACCCGCCCCCGCCAGCGCAGCAGCTGCGCCCCGGCGAACCCGGCCACGCCGATCACCGCGAACAGCCAGCTGTCCCGCACCGACAGGGTGCCGTTGTTCAGCGCCTTGACGAACTCGTCGGTGATCGAGATGTTCTTGCCACCCTCGAGGAGGGTCAGCAGGACGCCCTGGAAACCGAGGAACGCGGCCAGGGTGACCACGAAGGACGGGATACCCAGCTTCGCGACCAGCACGCCGAGCATGAGGCCGATGACGATGCCGGTGAGCATGGCCGCGGGGATCGCCACGTACCAGGGCAGGCCCTGATCGGTCAGCAGGATCGCCATGACCGCGCCGCACACGCCGCTGGCGAAGCCGGCGGAGAGGTCGATCTCGCCGAGCAGCAGGACGAAGACGAGGCCCATCGCGATGAAGACGATCTGGGCGCTCTGGTTGAACAGGTTCGCGAAGTTGAGCGCGCTGAGGAACGTCTCGTTCCGGGCGGTGCCGAAGATCAACACCAGGATCAGCAGGCCGAGTACGGCCGGGAGGGTGCCGAGGTCGCCGCCGCGGATCCGGGCGAAGTAGTCCCGGATGTGGCTGCCGACCGTGGGCTTGACGACCTGGATGCCCCCGGCCGTCTCAGTCGTGATGGTCACTTGACCTCTCCCGGCGTGATGTCGATGAAGTCGGAGGGCCGCTCCGGAGGCAGACCGAGGTTGCCGCTGCGCCCGCCGGTGATCAGCTCCACCACCTGGGAGTGGGTCACATCGGCGGTTCTCACCTGGGCGGCCATCCGGCCCAGGTAGAGGGCGGCGATCCGGTCGGAGACCGCGAAGACGTCGTTCATGTTGTGCGAGATCAGCACCACGCCGAGGCCGTTGTCGGCGAGCCGGCGGACCAGTTCGAGCACCTGCGCGGTCTGGGCCACGCCGAGGGCGGCGGTCGGCTCGTCGAGGATGACGACCCGGCTGTTCCAGAGCACCGCCTTGGCGATCGCCACGGTCTGCCGCTGGCCGCCGGAGAGGCTGGAGACGAGCTGGCGCAGTGACTTGACGGTCCGTACGGAGAGGCTGCGCAGCGTCTCGCCGGCCATCTCCTCCATGGTTCCCTCGTCGAGGACGATGCCGCGCTTCCTCTCGCGGCCGAGGAACATGTTCTGGACGATGTCCAGGTTGTCGCAGAGCGCGAGGTCTTGGTAGACGACCTCGATACCGAACGCGGCGGCGTCACGGGGGCTGTGGATCGTCACCTCACGGCCGTCGAAGGTGACCGTGCCCCCATCGATGCTGTAGATGCCGCTGATGCATTTGACCAGCGTGGACTTTCCCGCGCCGTTGTCGCCGACCAGGGCGGTTACCTCGCCCGGGTAGACGCTCAGACCGACGTCGTGCAGGACCTGGACGGGGCCGAAGCTCTTGTCGATCCCGCGCAGTTCCAGGAGCGGTGTCGCGGCCACTGATGGTTCTCCTTCGTTCGGTGACCGGGTTCGTCGGGGCCGCGCCACCTCATCGTGGCTGAGCCGACTACGGGAGGTTCCGTCGGAACCGACTCCGGCGCCGCCCGCGCGAGAACCTGCGCGCCATTGGCCATGAGGGGAAGCGTGCCGGGGGGGAATTTCGGTGAAGCGTCCCGTTTGTTTCAGGCCTGCTAAGTCGGCCGTGCG